>NZ_JBNNVQ010000064.1:0-33976 GCF_050280625.1 Pseudomonas sp. NPDC089569 | reverse complement strand
ATCGAAGCGCTGGAAGAACAGCGCAAGACCGTCCAGACCCGCACCGAAGCACTGCAGGCTGAACGCAATGCCCGTTCCAAATCCATTGGTCAGGCCAAGCAGCGCGGCGAAGACATCGCGCCGTTGATGGCGGATGTGGAGCGCATGGGAGGCGAGTTGACGGCCGGCAAGTCCGAGCTGGACGCGATCCAGACCGAACTGGATTCGATCCTGCTGGGCATCCCCAACCTGCCGCACGAATCGGTTCCGGTCGGTGAAGACGAAGACGGTAACGTCGAAGTGCGCCGCTGGGGCACGCCGACTGCGTTCGACTTCCCGGTTCAGGACCACGTTGCCCTGGGCGAGAAGTTCGGCTGGCTGGACTTCGAAACCGCCGCCAAATTGTCCGGCGCGCGTTTCGCCCTGCTGCGCGGCCCGATTGCCCGCCTGCATCGTGCCCTGGCGCAATTCATGATCAACCTGCACACCAGCGAACACGGCTACGAAGAAGCCTACACGCCGTATCTGGTCCAGGCCCCGGCGCTGCAAGGCACCGGCCAGTTGCCGAAATTCGAGGAAGACCTGTTCAAGATCGGTCGCGACGGCGAAGCGGATCTGTACCTGATCCCGACGGCCGAAGTCTCCCTGACCAACATCGTGGCGGGCGAGATCGTCGACGCCAAACAACTGCCGATCAAGTTCGTCGCCCACACTCCATGCTTCCGCAGTGAAGCCGGTGCATCGGGTCGCGACACCCGCGGCATGATCCGCCAGCACCAGTTCGACAAGGTCGAGATGGTTCAGATCGTCGAGCCTTCGAAGTCCATGGAAGCGTTGGAAGGCCTGACCGCCAATGCCGAGAAGGTCCTGCAACTGCTGGAGCTTCCTTACCGCACCATCGCGCTGTGCACCGGCGACATGGGCTTCAGCGCCGTCAAGACTTATGACCTGGAAGTGTGGATTCCGAGCCAGGACAAGTACCGTGAAATCTCCTCGTGCTCCAACTGCGGCGATTTCCAGGCCCGTCGCATGCAGGCGCGTTTCCGCAACCCGGAAACCGGCAAGCCGGAACTGGTGCACACCCTGAACGGCTCCGGCCTGGCGGTCGGCCGTACCCTGGTGGCGGTACTGGAGAACTATCAGCAGGCCGACGGTTCGATCCGCGTGCCGGCGGTTCTCCAGCCGTACATGGGTGGCCTTGAGGTCATCGGCTAAATGGATTATCTGCCGCTGTTCCACAACCTGCGCGGCAGTCGTGTGTTGGTTGTCGGCGGGGGGGAGATTGCCTTGCGCAAGTCCCGCCTGCTGGCCGATGCCGGTGCGCTGCTGCGGGTCGTCGCACCTGAAATCGAACAGCAATTGCGCGAACGGGTTGCCGCCAGCGGCGGCGAGTGCGTGCTGCGCGGTTACCTCGAGTCGGATCTGGATGGCTGCGGATTGATCATCGCCGCCACCGACGATGAAGCGTTGAACGCACAAGTCTCCGCCGATGCCCATCGACGTTGCATACCGGTCAATGTGGTGGACGCGCCGGCCCTTTGCAGCGTGATCTTCCCGGCCATCATCGACCGCTCGCCATTGATCGTTGCCGTGTCCAGCGGCGGCGATGCGCCGGTGCTGGCGCGCTTGATCCGCGCCAAAATCGAGACCTGGATTCCCGCCACCTATGGTCAACTGGCCGGGCTGGCGGCGCGTTTTCGCAATCAGGTGAAAAACCTGTTCCCGGATGTGCAACAGCGCCGGGCGTTCTGGGAAGACGTGTTCCAGGGGCCGATAGCCGATCGGCAGCTGGCCGGGCAAGGGACGGAAGCGGAGCGTCTGCTGCAAGCCAAGATCGATGGCCAGGCGCCGGTCGCGACCGGTGAGGTGTATCTGGTGGGGGCGGGGCCGGGTGATCCCGACCTGCTGACCTTCAAGGCCCTGCGCCTGATGCAGCAAGCCGATGTGGTGCTGTATGACCGCCTGGTGGCGCCGGCGATTGTCGAGTTGTGCCGTCGTGATGCCGAGCGCATCTACGTCGGCAAGCGTCGCGCCGATCACGCCGTGCCCCAGGACCAGATCAACCAGCAATTGGTGGAGCTGGCCAGGCAGGGCAAGCGCGTGGTGCGGCTCAAGGGCGGCGATCCGTTCATCTTCGGCCGTGGCGGTGAAGAGATCGAGGAGCTGGCGGCCCATGGCATTCCTTTCCAGGTCGTGCCGGGCATCACGGCAGCCAGCGGTTGTGCGGCTTACGGCGGGATTCCGCTGACCCACCGCGATTACGCGCAGTCGGTGCGCTTCGTCACCGGTCACCTCAAGGATGGTTCCACCGATCTGCCCTGGGCCGATCTGGTTGCGCCGGCGCAAACCCTGGTGTTCTACATGGGCCTGGTGGGTTTGCCGATTATCTGCGAACAGTTGATCAGGCATGGTCGTGGTGCCGTTACGCCGGCGGCGTTGATCCAGCAGGGCACCACGGTCAACCAGCGGGTGTTTACCGGCACGCTGGCGGACTTGCCACGGCTGGTGGCGGAGCATGAAGTGCATGCGCCGACCCTGGTGATCGTGGGTGAAGTGGTGCAACTGCGCGAGAAGCTGGCGTGGTTCGAAGGGGCTCAGGCGCAGGTCTAAGGACCGCGTCGACCCCTTCGCTGTAGGAGCGAGGCTTGCCCGCGAAGAGGCCTTCAAAGCCTGCACACATCTTAGGCCCTGCGCCAAAACTCTTTCCCGCTCAACGACCCTGGTGATCGTGGGTGAAGTTCGAAGGGGCTCAGGCGCAGGTCTAGGGACCGCGTCAACCGCTTCGCGGGCAAGCCTCGCTCCTACAGTTATCCAACGACCGTAGGAGCGAGGCTTGCCCGCGAAGAGGCCCTCAAAACCCGCACACATCTCAAGCCCTGCGCCAAACCCCTTTCCCGCTCAACCGCTGCCGATCATGGACCAGGGTGAAATCCTGTTGTGGCCCCTTCGGCACGACTCCCGTCGGGTTGATGGTCTTGTGACTGCCGTAGTAGTGGTTCTTGATATGGGTGAAGTCCACGGTCTGGGCAATTCCAGGCCACTGGTACATTTCCCGCAGCCAGTTGGACAGGTTCGGATAATCGGTAATCTGGCGCAGGTTGCATTTGAAGTGGCCGTAATACACGGCGTCGAAGCGAATCAGCGTGGTGAACAGGCGGATGTCCGCTTCGGTCAGGTACTCGCCCGCCAGGTAGCGGTTGGCGCCCAGCAACTGCTCCAGTCGATCCAGTTCGGCAAACAGTTCATCGAAGGCTGTTTCATAGGCACCCTGGGAGGTGGCAAACCCGGCCCGGTAGACGCCATTGTTCACCGCCGGATAAATCCGTTCGTTCAGCGCGTCGATCTCGCTGCGTAATGGCGCGGGATAGAAGTCCAGGTCATTGCCGGTCAAATCATCGAACGCGCTGTTGAACATGCGGATGATTTCCGAAGATTCGTTGCTGACGATGCGTTTGAGTTGCTTGTCCCAGAGTATCGGTACGGTGACGCGGCCGGTGTAGTCCGGGGTATCGGCGGTGTAACGCTGATGCATGAAGTCGAAGTGATCGAGCTTGTCGCCGGTGGAGCCCAGGGTCTTGTCGAACGTCCAGCCGTTTTCCAGCATCAGCCAGCTGACCACCGACACGTCGATCAGGCTTTCCAGGCCCTTGAGTTTGCGCAGGATCAGCGTGCGGTGAGCCCATGGACAGGCCAGGGACACGTAAAGGTGATAGCGACCCGGTTGCGCGACAAATCCACCGACACCGCTCGGGCCGGGTTGGCCGTCGTTGGTGACCCAGTTGCGGCGCTGCGCCTGCTCACGCTGGAATGCACCGTCCTTGCTGCTTTCGTACCACTTGTCCTGCCAGCGACCTTCAACTAACAAACCCATGTTCAAGACTCCTCAACCGGTAAGCGTTGGAGAAGAGTCTATGCCCATGGGTTCGATAAAAAAGCGCAAAGCTTGGAGGAATGTGATCGATTAAATCGATTTGTTTCGAGTATCCCAGTACCGTTGGGCGGTTTCGAACGCCTGTTCCCGGTTCTGGCCGAGGCCGCGCAAGGCCAGGGCCATGGTGGCGATCAGGGCCAGTTGCGGGTAGCTGTCGATCACGTCGCCGCGCCACACCGCCTTGAGGTGCTCGGGGTCGAGGCTGGCCGGTTTCACGTGACGCTGGCTGGACAGTTGCGGCCACTGCTCATCCCAGCTTTCGCCGCCTGCGGTGCCGTACAGGTGGCTGTCGGTGTCCGGGTTGATCTCGATCTCGCCGCCATCACCCTTGACCACGATCGCAGTGTCGCCGAGCAAACCGCTGGCATCGCGATGCACGGCCTGATAGCCGGGGTGGAAAATGCTTTGCAGGCCGCAACGGGCGCCCAGCGGATTGAGAATCCGCGCCAGGGAATGGATCGGCGAGCGCAGGCCCAGGGTATTGCGCAGGTCGATCATGCGTTGCAGTTGCGGTGCCCAGTCCATCAGTGGCATGAAAGCCAGGCCGCCGTTGTCCAGCGCATTGCCCACCTGTTGCCAATTGCGGCACAGCGGGATCTTGAGCGTGCCCAACAATTGCTCGCTGTACAACCGACCTGCGGTGTGGGCACCGCCGCCATGCATGAAGATGCGCACCCCGTTCTGCGCCAGGCACTTGGCCGCCAGCAGATACCACGGCAGATGGCGTTTCTTGCCCGCGTAGGTCGGCCAGTCCAGGTCGACCGCCAGGGCCGGAGCCTGCAAACGCTCACGCAAGGCCTCGGTGAACCCGGCCATTTCCTCGGCGCTTTCTTCCTTGTGCCGCAACAGCATCAGGAATGCCCCCAGCTGGGTTTCCTCGACCTGCTCGTCAAGCACCATGCCCATGGCCTGACGGGCTTCTTCGCGGGTCAGGTCACGGGCGCCGCGTTTGCCTTTGCCGAGGATCCGCACGAATTGGGCGAAAGGGTGTTCGGCGGGCGTTTGCAGGGTCAGCGCTGGGTAATCGGTCATAAGCAATTCGTCGGTTTGGGCAGGCCCGCCAGTTTTGCGGCGAGTTTGGCAGGGGTGCCTTTGAACAGTCGATTCAGGTGCAGGCTATTGCCCTTGATCGGGCCGAGTTTCAGGGCGGTGTATTTGATCAGCGGGCGGGTGGCCGGCGATAACTGGAACTCGGCGTAGAAACTGCGCAGCAGTTCGAGGATTTCCCAGTGTTCCGGGCTCAACTCGATGTCTTCGGCCAATGCCAGGGCGCTGGCGACGTCAGGTGACCAGTCACTGAGCTCGACCAGAAAACCGTCCTTGTCCAACTCGATGGCGCGTGCGCCGACTGTCAGGGAATTCATAGCCAACTGTTGACCTTATCGTGGTGGATCGACAGCTCGACGAAGGCTGGATAATCAATGGCCTGGGCCCAACCCGGAACCGCGGTGGCTCGGGCCTGGGCGTCTTCGGCCAGGACAAAGATTTTCAGGCCGCGGGCATTGAGCGCCATGAACGGCGCGGTGCCGGGCTGCAAGGCGTAGGCCGCGTCGCCGCACAGCAGCAGCGCGTCGTCGGTGCCGATCAGGCGCAGGCAACTGTCCAGGCGCTCGTCGCCAAAAGGAGAATGAGACAACACATGCAAAGTCGACATCAGAGGGTGATCACCTGGTCGTAACGGTCAATGAGTGCAGTGATTTCATGGGCGGCCAGCACTCGGGCTTCTTCCAGCGACAGCGCACCGGCATCCAGGCCACGTTGCGTCACGCTGTCGGCACAGACAAAGAGTTCCTCGACGCCAAACATCGGCAGGGCCTGCAGGTTGGCGCTGAGGTTTTTCTGTTGCAGGGCTTTGGCGTCCTGTGCGCTGGCGAGCTGGAATACGCCGTCGTCGAGAAACAGTAAACCGATCGGCAGATCGAAAGCCCCACCTGCCAGCACGATATCCAGCGCTTCCCGTGCGCCCGGTCCGGACCATGGCGCCTGGCGGCTGATAATCAACAAGGATTTGGCCATCTCAAGCGCCTCCGAAACAGATCAGGCGGTCGGCATCCTGCACCGCGTCGTGCAGTTGACCAAGACCGGACAGTTCCCACGGGGTGCCAATGGCGACAGCCTCGCGTTGATAACGACGGGCTTCTTCCTCGTTCAGCACACCACGGCGCAGGGCGGCGGCGATGCACACCACGCCGTCCAGTTGCTGTTCGCTGACGAAAGCACGCCACTGGCCGGGCAGGTCCAGTTCGTCCTGAGGTGTGACCACACTGGTGCAAGCGTTGTAGACGCCATCCTGATAGAAAAACAGCCGGACAATTTCGTGCCCGCCGGCCAGCGCGGCCTGGGCGAACAGCAGGGCGCGGCGCGAGGAGGGCGCATGGGCGGCGCTAAAAACGGCAATGGCAAACTTCATGACGGACTCGATCAGCGAAACTGCGGCCATCATAAAGCTTTATCGACGGGGCGGCTAAATCGATGTTGTCTGCCCTGGCCCCATCGCGGGCAAGCCCGCTCCCACAGGTACCGTGTCGAAGCTGCAATCGTCGACATTTCACAAGTCCTCGTGGAAGCGAGTGTGCCCGGACGATACAAAAGCCAGGAAAGAGCCTGGCTAGGGTTTGATCCCATAGAGGTCGCAATACTCCAGCCAGTCCATGCCGGCCATTTGCGCCACCTCGCGGTGCACTTCCAGGCGCCGCGCCTGGTATTCCTCGGGCGAGGTAGCGGTCAGTCGCAGCGTCAACTCCCAGGCGAACAGGCCAAGCCGCTCGGCTTCGGCCTCGAACGCTTCGTTCAAGCGCTCCTCGCGAAACTGCGCCAGGGTTTCGCCTTTGGCCTGGGCGAGCAACGGGTTGAGCTGGTCGAGTTCGTCGCGCAGTTGTGGACGCTCGTCGAGAAAGCGCTTCAGCGCCTGTTCATGTTGCGATTCGGGTGCAGCCATGGTGGCTCCTTCGATAGATGCCATGAAGTAAAGCAGAACGCGAAGGGTGGCCACAGTGATACAGTCCGCTTTTTTCCTGAAGAGCGAATGCAATGCGAATTCTGATGGTGGCGCTGGCCGCTACGTTGCTGGCCGGCTGCGCGGGCTCGGTGATGAACGACGCGCGCAGCAAACCTGCGAACAAGGTCCTGAAGTCGGACAAACCGGCACAAGTCGTGGCCGAGTGCGTGCAGTTTTCCTGGCAGGACGAATCGGTATTCGGTGTCGATGCCAGCGCCTATTTGCAACCGGGAGTGAAGGGCGGCACGACCGTGTACACCCGCTCGGCAGAGTCCTTTGTCGACGTGACCACCGATGCTTCAGGAACCGTGTTGAGCTACTACGCACAGCATGACGACTTTGTCGCCAAGCGCCGATTGGCGGCGTTGGCGACCTGCCTCTGATCGGATCAATACGCAACCTATCCCGTAGGAGCCAGGCTTGCCGGCGAAGGCGTCTTCAAGAGCGCTTTCGCCGGCAAGCCTGGCTCCTACAGGAGAACGTGGTGATCAGTAAAACAGGCGCTTCTCCCCTGTAGGAGCGAGGCTCGCCCGCGAACCAGACGCTGCGGTGTAACTGCCCCACCGCGCCATGGCTGTTCGCCGGCAAGCCTGGCTCCTACGCGGGGGGCGTGTTGACCAGTAAGCCAGGCGCTTCTCCCCTGTAGGAGCGAGGCTCGCCCGCGAACCAGACGCTGCGGTGTAACTGCCTCATCGCGTCATGGTTGTTCGCCGGCAAGCCTGGCTCCTACAGGGGGTAGTGGTGATCAGTAAACCAGGCGCTTCTCCCCTGTAGGAGCGAGGCTCGCCCGCGAACCAGACGCTGCGGTGTAACTGCCTCATCGCGTCATGGCTGTTCGCCGGCAAGCCTGGCTCCTACGCGGGGGGCGTGGTGATCAGTAAACCAGGCGCTTCTCCCCTGTAGGAGCGAGGCTCGCCCGCGAACCAGACGCTGCGGTGTAACTGCCTCATTGCGTCATGGCTGTTCGCCGGCAAGCCTGGCTCCTACAGGGGGTAGTGGTGATCAGTAAAACAGGCGCTTCTGGAAGAAGAAGTGCTTGTGCCCCGGCGGATAGTCGGCGATATGTCCGATCTCGCTATACCCGCATTTCTTGTAGAACTCCGGGGCCTGGAATTCGAACGTTTCGAGCCACAGCCCGGCGCACCCTCTCTCCCGCGCCAGGTCTTCGGCCATTTGCATCAGTTTCGTGCCCAAGCCCTGGCACCGCGATTGCTCCGGCACCGACAACAGGTCGATGAACAGCCACTGGTAAAACAACCGCGCGTAAAGGCCGCCGAGGATCCGGTCCTCTTCGTCGCGTACCAGCAAGGCAATATGTTCGGGGATGGCGCCGTCGGCCTTCGAGGCGTTGTAGGCACGCAAGGGCTGGAGGATGGCCTGGCGCTCTTCTTCCGTGGGGTTGGGCGAGAACTCAATTCGCAGGGTCATGGCTATATCCTTATGGCAGTGAAACGGCAGCCTATCGCGGTCCGCGCGAATGTTCCACACAGCAATGTCCCTGGAACCGTCGCCAGGGCGCAGATGTCTAGCCTCATGAGGCGTCATTTCCGAACGCTGCCTGTGAGGATATTCCGTGAACATCTTCGAAGCCCTGCGCGAAAGCCACGAGCGCCAGCGTACCTATGCCAAGGCACTGATCCACACCAGCGGCGACACACCGCAGCGGGTCGAAGCCTACAAGCAACTCAAATCCGAACTGCAGGCTCACGCCACCGCCGAGGAAAGGCATTTCTATATCCCGTTGATGGCGTTCGATAACGGCGTCGACCTCAGCCGCCATGCCATCGCCGAGCATCACGAAATGGACGAAATGATGGAGGAACTGGACGAAACCGAGATGTCCAGCCCGGCATGGCTGGCGACGGCGAAGAAACTCTCCGAGAAAGTTCATCATCACCTGCGCGAAGAGGAGCAGAAGTTCTTCCAGATGGCCGGCAAGCTGCTCGACGACAAGCAGAAAGAGACGTTGGCGAACCAGTACGAGAAAGAATACAAGGCGCAGATTGCCTGAGGCAGCGCATACCGGGTGTTTTCACCTAAGATGTGCGGCCACGCAAACGAAACGGGATGAGGCGTCATGTCGAACACAGCCGAACGGGTCAACATCCATGAGTCCCGGGTGTTGTCCCACGACTGGTATCTGCTCAGGAAAATCACCTTCGATTACCTGCGCAACAACGGCCAATGGCAACGCCAGACCCGGGAGGTCTACGACCGAGGCAATGGTGCGGCCATTCTTCTGTTCAACCGCGAACGCAGGACCGTGGTGCTGACCCGGCAATTTCGTTTGCCGGTCTTCGTCAACGGTCATGATGGCCTGCTGATTGAAGTCGCGGCCGGGCTGCTGGAAGGTGCGGCCCCTGAAGAGCGCATCCGTGCCGAGGCGGAAGAAGAGACAGGTTATCGGGTTCACCATGTACAGAAGGTGTTCGAGGCTTACATGAGCCCTGGTTCGGTGACCGAAAAACTTTACTTCTTCATCGCGCAATACGATGCCACGTCGAAGGTCGGCAACGGTGGCGGCCTGGAAGAAGAAACCGAAGAGCTGGAAGTGCTGGAGTGGCCGTTCGATCAGGCACTGGAGGCGTTTTATCGCGGCGAAATCTGCGACGCCAAGACCATCATGCTGCTGCAGTATGCCGCGATGAAAAATCTTTTCGACTAGGTGGATGCTCCTGACCTGCGCAGGGTCAAAAGCCCGGCAGACGTGATGTTGCGCCCCATTGCCCGCCTTCAAGGTCAAGCAACCGCTCCTTGGCGTCCAACCCCCCGGCAAACCCGGTGAGTTTCCCTGATGCACCAATCACCCGGTGACAGGGCGCGACGATCGAGATGGGGTTCTTGCCATTCGCCGCACCCACCGCCCGCACGGCGGCCGGGTTGCCGATCTGATCGGCGATCTGGCTGTAGCTGCGGGTCTCGCCGTATGGAATGGTCAGCAACGCGGCCCAGACCTTCTTCTGAAACTCCGTGCCGGCAAACTCCAGATCCAGTTCGAATTGTCGGCGTGTGCCGGCGAAGTATTCGCGCAGTTGCCTGGCGGTGCGCTGCAGGATCGGATTGCCCGGCGCTTCGCTCATCGTGCCAAGTCGCACACGGCCGGGTTTGTCGTTTTCCCAGAGGATGGCCGCCAGTCGCGAGCCATTCGCCACCAGCTTCAGCTCGCCGACCGGCGATGCCAGAGTGAGAAAGGTATACGTCATGCCGGGACCCGCGCCGAATAGTTGAACAAGTGTTAAGGATACTGCCGTGTCGGGGAGGCGCAAACCGCAATCTTGACCATACTTCGTACTGCTCTTGAAGCGTCCTCCCTGTCCCAGGACCGGGCCAAAAAACAAAAAGAGACTCAAACATGAAGTACGAACCTTTTGCCAAATCGCTCCTCGCGACCTCACTGGCGCTCAGCTGCCTGAATGCCGTTGCTGCCTCCGTGGCCCCGGTCGCGGCCGAAAACGGCATGGTGGTCACCGCCCAGCATCTGGCCAGCCAGGTGGGCGTGGATGTACTCAAGAACGGTGGCAACGCCGTGGATGCCGCCGTCGCCGTGGGGTATGCGCTGGCAGTGGTCTATCCGGCGGCGGGTAACCTGGGCGGCGGCGGTTTCATGACCATTCAACTGGCCGATGGCCGCAAGACCTTCCTCGACTTCCGGGAAAAAGCGCCGCTGGCGGCGACCGCCGACATGTATCTGGACAAGGAAGGCAACGTCGTACCCGACCTGAGCACTCGCGGGCATCTGGCCGTCGGCGTTCCGGGTACGGTATCGGGGATGGAACTGGCCCTGAGCAAATACGGGAGCAAACCCCGCAAGGACGTGATCGCCCCGGCGATCAAACTGGCCGAAGATGGTTTCGTGCTGGAGCAGGGCGATGTCGACCTGCTGGACTACGCCACCGACATGTTCAAGAAGGACATCAAGGATTCCGGTTCCATTTTCCTGAGCAATGGCGAGCCGATGCAGGTCGGGCAGAAACTGGTGCAAAAAGACCTCGGCAAGACCCTGCGGACCATTTCCGAGAAGGGCGCGGACGGCTTCTACAAAGGTTGGGTGGCCGACGCCATCGTCACCTCCAGCCAGGCCAACAAGGGCATCATCACCCAGGCCGACCTCGACAAATACAAGACCCGTGAGTTGGCGCCCATCGAGTGCGACTACCGTGGCTTCCATGTGGTCTCGGCGCCGCCGCCCAGTTCCGGTGGCGTGGTGATCTGCCAGATCATGAACATCCTCGAAGGCTACCCGATGAAGGAGCTGGGCTATCACTCGGCCCAGGGCATGCATTATCAGATCGAAGCGATGCGCCACGCCTATGTGGATCGCAACAGCTACCTGGGCGACCCGGACTTCGTGAAGAACCCCATCGCCCACCTGCTCGACAAAAACTATGCGACCAAATTGCGCGAAGCCATCAACCCGCAAAAGGCCGCGAAATCCAGTGAACTCAAGCCTGGCGTAGCACCTCATGAAGGCAATAACACCACCCATTACTCCATCGTCGACAAATGGGGCAACGCGGTCTCGGTGACCTACACCCTCAACGACTGGTTCGGTGCCGGGGTCATGGCCAGCAAGACCGGGGTCATCCTCAACGATGAAATGGACGACTTCACTTCGAAAGTCGGTGTGCCGAACATGTACGGTCTGGTGCAAGGCGAAGCCAACGCCATTGCCCCCGGCAAGGCACCACTGTCGTCCATGAGCCCGACCATCGTGACCAAGGACGGCAAAGTGGTGATGGTCGTCGGTACGCCGGGCGGCAGCCGCATCATTACCGCCACCTTGTTGACCATGCTCAACGTGATCGACTACGGCATGAACATTCAGGAAGCGGTCGACGCACCGCGCTTCCACCAGCAATGGCTGCCGGAGGAAACCAACCTGGAGAACTTCACCACGAGCCCTGATACGGTGAAGATCCTCGAAAGCTGGGGCCACAAGTTCGCCGGGCCGCAGGACGCCAACCACCTGGCGGCGATCCTGGTGGGCGCGCCGTCGCTGGACGGCAAACCGGTGGGCAAGAACCGCTTCTACGGGGCTAACGACCCTCGGCGCAATACCGGGTTGTCACTGGGTTACTGAGTGTTGCGTTTGAAAGGGGACGGACTTATGTTCGTCCCCTGACACCCTGATCTTTCAAGGAAGGAATCATGACGACCGCACTGTTGATCATCGATGTACAACAAGCCCTGTGTTCCGGCGAGTACGAGTGCTTCGCAATCGGGCGCGTCATTGACACCATCAACGGCTTGAGTGCCAGGGCACGTGCCGCCGGGAAAAAGGTGGTGTTCATCCAGCACGAGGAATCAGACAGCCCCCTGGCCTATGAGGCCGAGGGTTGGCAACTGGCCCAGGGACTTCAAGCGAAGGCGGGTGATGAACGCGTACGCAAGACCACCCCTGATTCGTTCTACCACACCAATCTGCAGCAGCTGGTGCCGGTTCAGGATGTCGAGCGCCTGGTCATCTGCGGCCTGCAAACCGATTACTGCGTCAATGCCACCGTGCGCCAGGCATTGAAACTGGGCTACGACGTGGTGCTGGCTGCCGACGCCCATTCCACCCTCGACAACGGCAACCTGACGGCCGAAGACATCATCGCCGAGCACAACAAGGACCTGGCGCGCCTGAGCAGCGCGGTCGCGCGCATCGACGTGATCCCGGCCAACGATATTCGCTTCTGAACGGCATGTTTTTTGTAGGAGCGAGGCTTGCCCGCGAAGTTGGCCTGACGTCGTGTGGTGTCCATGAAAATGTCTTCGCCGGCAAGTCGGAACGCCGCACCGCTGGCTCCTACGAGGGCGGGGGTGCCCACGCAAAAGGCGCGTGTCGCGAACTTGTGGGAGCTGGCTTGCCGGCGATGACGGCCTGACTACCGACCTGATTCCGGCGGATGTAACCTCGATCCCTGCACCTACCTTCGCCGCCTTAAGTCGCAAACATCCGCAGCCTCGGTGCTGCGCTCACAACCTGCGGCATGACCCCACCCAGCACCAACCGGGTAATGGTGTCTGCCGCCTGCTGATAATCCATATCCTGTGGTGTTTCCCGCCCGGTGATAGAAGCCATCTGCCAACCCAGATTGGTGAACGTACGGGTCGCCGACCAGATGAACAGCATCAAGTGCTCCGGATCGACAGGGGCCAGCAAGCCCCGTTCGATCCAGCTGCGCAGGCATTCGACATTGCGTCGGGCTTCGCCCTGCAGCAGGTCGCGACACTCTTCGGGCAAGTGCCTGGCGCCCAGCAGCAACTCGCCGCTGAACACCTTGGCAACGTGTGGATGCTCGCGGGCGATGCGGATGCGCGCGGCGATGTAGGCCGGCAAACCCACCAGCGGATCGTCGCTTTCACGAAGTACGGCCGAGGCCGCCAGCAATGGCTCGACGAATTCGAGCAAGACCTTGGCGTAGAGGTTTTCCTTGCTCTGGAAGTAGTAATACAGATTGGCCTTCGGCACCCCGGCGCGCGCTGCGATGTCGCGCGTCTGTGTGGCGTCGAAACCCCTGGCCGCGAACTCGGCGCTGGCGGCCTCCAGGATCAGTTGCTGGTTGTGTTGACGAATACGGCTCATGGGCATGTCTTGGCGATTTGAGCTTCGCAATATACAAAACTATATAGCGATTGAGCCAGTCATGAAGACCAGTGGTGCAGACGAAAAACACGGTTCAGGGCGCGCCGAAGACATCGATCAGCTCGTTGAGGAACGCGCTGACCAGATCCCGCTGCCGAGCCGAATGCCGTACCGCCGCATGAAAGCCGACTTCATAGCGCAGCAAGCGGGGATTGAGCGGATGCAACTGCCCGAGCTGCTCATGGCGGGTGGCGTAATGCTGGGGCAGGAAGCCCAGGTGTTGCCCGGACAGAATCAGCAGGGCGGCACCGTCCATGCTGTCGGTCAGCACCGTCAGGCGCTCGATGGAGGTCGGGGCCGGCATTTCCGGCAACGGATGGCTGGGCCAGACCCAGTCATAGTGGCTGACGGCCTCGCGGGTCAGCTCGCCTACCTGTTCGAACAAAGGGTGCGACGGTGCGCAATAGGCGATCTGGGTTTCCTGGAACAGCGGGAAGTAATCGATGTTGGACAAGCGGTGCCAGAAGTAACCGATGGCCAGATCGATATGGCCATTGATGATTTTTTCTTCGAGCAGCGAAGACGACAGTTCAGTGAAGTGGAAGTACAGGCCTTCGTGCCGGGCCCGCAGGCGCGCAATCGCCAGGCCGATTTTCTTGTTCGCCACCGGGTCGATTTGCCCAAGCAGCCCAACATTGATATTGCCCGAGACCTTGCGGTTGATGTGCTGGACCTCGACCCGAAAGCCCTCGGCCGCCGCCAACAGGCGCCGTGCCGCCTCGACAAACTGACCGCCCTTGGGCGTCACCGAAAAACCGCCGCGCCCGCGTTCGCACAACCGGAACCCGACCCGTGCTTCGAGTGTCGCCAGTTGTGCGCTGATGGTCGGTTGCGTGGTGTTGAGGGCGGTTTGCGCCGCCGAAATTCCACCGGCCTCCACCACCGTGAGAAATACCCGGATCAGACGCAGATCCAGCTCCGTTACAGTTCCCAGCATGGGGGCTCCCGATTGTCGATTACATAGACGCCGATCTATGTGAACAGTGTGTCGTGGATATTTTATGGCAGTGGCCGACGCCATACATTGCCCGGAAACCAGCGTCATCGTCAGCTTTTTATGGCGTTTCACTCCGAACCGGACGCCAGCACGAGCGCTGCGCTCAAAACAAAAACAATCATCTGCATAGGAACCATCGTATGTCAGGGTCCCCACTCTCCGCACACGCCACCGAAACCGGCGGCGGCTTGGCCATCGAAGGCCACTCGATCGATTACATCCCGGAAAACGAGCGTCACGCCAAACTCGCAAGCCAGGGACCCTTCTGGTTTCTGGGCAATTTCCACTTTTTCACCATCTCCATCGGCTTTGTCGGCCCAAGCCTTGGCTTGTCGGCGCTGTGGACCATGCTGGCCGGTGCGCTGGGGATCATGTTCGGCACCATTTTCATGGCCTTCCACGGTTCGCAAGGTCCGGAAATGGGATTGCCGCAGATGATCCAGTCCCGTGCGCAATTCGGTTATCGCGGGGTGATCCTGGCGTTGATGGCGACCATGTTCGTGTTCGTCGGCTTCAACGTGGTGAACATCTCGTTGATCATGAACGGCCTGGAACACGTGTTCGGCATCAATCCGGTGATCGTTGCCGTGGCCGTGGTGCTGATCGGCGCGCTGCTGTCGATTTACGGCCATGACCTGATGCACAAGGCCTTCAAGTGGGCGTTGCTGGCAACATTGCCGCTGTATGCGCTCGTCACCATTGCCCTGATGTTCGGCGCCGGTTCCGAAGGCGCTGCCCCGGCGACCGACCTGGGCTTCAACTGGATTGCCTTCGCCACGCTGTTTGCCATCGGCGCCAGCTACAACATTTCCTACGCGCCCTACGTGTCCGATTACTCCCGCTATCTGCCGAAAAACACCAGCCGGCCGAAACTGATCGCGGCGGTGTTCATCGGTGCTTCGTTGTCTGGCAGCTGGATGATCGGCCTCGGTGCCTGGCTCGCCCAGCAATTGAAAGCCGTCGATGCATTGGTGGCATTGAACCAGGTCGGTGCTTCGATGATGCCGGGGCTGGGCAATGTGCTGGTGATCGTCTCGGTGGCCGGTTTCCTGCCGATCATCGCGCTCAACACCTACAGCGCCATGCTCACCCTGCTGACCGGTGTCGACTCGATCAGGAAAATCACTCCGACACCCCGTGCCCGTGTGCTGTCGATCTGTGCAATCAGTGCGATCCTGTTGACCTGCGTGCTGTCGATCAAGGGTGATGGCATCGCCTTGCTGAACACCTTCCTCGTGTTGCTGCTGTACTTCCTCGTACCCTGGACCGCCGTCAATCTGGTGGACTATTTCTTCGTGCGCAAAGGCCGCTACGCGATCCCACACTTCTTCACCCCGAAGGGCATCTACGGCGCCTGGCAATTTCGCGGCATCGTTTCGTACCTGATCGGCTTTGCCGCCATGGTGCCGTTCTTCTATATCTTCGATGCCACCGCCGGCAAGGAAGTGTTCGTCGGTCCGCTGGCGCGCCTGCTCGAAGGCGTCGACATCGCGTGGCTGGTGGGGCTGCTGGTGTCGGGACTGACTTACTTCATCCTCAGTCGCTCGCTGGACCTGGACGCCGAACGTCGCGTCATCGATTCGATCAGCGAACACGACATCGTCGCCATGACCCATCAATCCGCGGAGACAGTGCGTTGAACACCGCAAGAAATACCCTGGTTGCCTGCTGCCAGTTGGCACCGAAAATCGGCGATCTTGCCTACAATCGCAACCTGACCGAACGCGCCATCCGCTCGGCGGCGTTGCAGGGCGCCCAGGTCGTGGTGCTGCCGGAGCTGGTGCAGAGCGGTTACCTGTTCGCCGACCGCGAAGAAGCGCTGGCCCTGGCTGAAACTGTCGAAGGCCCGACCCTGCGCCTTTGGCAGGCACTGGCGCAGGAATTGAACATTGTCCTGGTGGCGGGCTTCTGCGAGCGGTTGAGCAACGATGAGCTGGCCAACAGCGCAGCGCTGATCGACGCCGGGGGGCTGCGAGCGGTGTACCGCAAGGCGCACTTATGGGATGCCGAAAAGGACATCTTTACCGCCGGGGAGGCACCGCCACCGGTGATCGAAACGGTTCACGGGCGTATCGGCGTGCTGATCTGCTACGACCTGGAGTTCCCCGAGTGGGTGCGCCTGCCGGCGCTGGCCGGTGCCGAGCTGTTGTGCGCGCCGGTCAACTGGCCCGACGGCCCGAGGCCGCCGACCGAGCGTCCGGCGGAGGTCCTGCGGGTGCAAGCCAATGCCTCGGTCAACCGCATGTTCATCGCCGCGTGCGACCGCTATGGCCACGAGCGCGGTGCCGGATGGGTACAGGGTTCGGTGATCGTCGATGCCGACGGGTATCCCTTGGCCGGGCCAGCGGAGCAGGGCGGCGAGCAGATCTTGCTGGCCAGCCTGAACCTGGTCGAGGCGGGGAATAAACGCATCAGCCAGCGCAACGATCTGCACCGGGACCGGCGCGAGCACTTGTATGGCTTGAGCAGCCAGGTGCGGTGACGCCAGACGCTCGGCACGGGACAAAACGGCGCGCGCTGCTACGCTCTCAGATTGATCGACGCGCGTTGGATCCATGTTGAGAGGCGGATATGGACGCAAGCAAATCCCGGCGCCTGGCAAGGCGTAATCTCACGGCGGAACTGGTCGCCCATGTCGAACGTTTCGAGCCGGATCCCGGGCCTGAACCTGGTACGGCCGAACACACGCCGGCAGAGATCGATGCGATCACCCAATCGCTGCTGCACCAGTACAGGCCACAGCAACTGTGGGTGTTCGCCTATGGCTCGTTGATCTGGAACCCGGAATTCGAGTTCGAGGAACGTCGCAGTGCCACCGCGTTTGGCTGGCACCGCTCGTTTTGCCTGACCCTGACCCGCTGGCGTGGCACCCGTGAGTTGCCGGCGCTGATGCTGGCGCTCGACCGGGGCGGCAGCTGTCAGGGGGTCGCCTACCGGCTGCCGGCGTCAAACCACTTCCAACAGATCAGCCAGTTGCTGGTCCGGGAAATCGATGCCAACCCGCCGACCAATGTGGCGCGCTGGATCAGTGTAAAAACCGAGGCCGGGCCCTTGCGTGCCCTGGCCTTTGTCGCCGCGCGGGACGGCAAGGCCTATGCCGGCAAATTGCCTGTTGGCGAAGTCGCACAAGTGCTGGCACGTGCGGCGGGGCATTGGGGCTCGGCGGCGCAATACCTGTTTCGCACCGTGACCATGCTGCGCGAACAAGGCATCCGTGATCGCAACATGAGTCGCATCGAAAGCCTGGTGGCCGAAGAAATCGAAGCGTCGCTGCCCACCCCTGAACATCATTGAGCCTTGAGGAAGGTTGCCCACCGAGGGCCGATCGAACATCGGCTTTTGGCGGTGACGATTGACCAAAATTCACAGGCGTGAATAAGATACAACCGCAATAACGTCTACACTCGGTGAAGCGGTATGCACCGGGCGGGCGAAGCGTATAAACCTGTGGTTTGTACGCCAGGGTGTTCTGAAAGGATGTTGGTTGGAAATGGAGTGGTCATTCCCTTTTTCACTCGTTTCCGAACTGACCGACAACGCTCTACCTTCGAGGGGGGCTGCCTTTCATGGATGCGCTCGCAGTGTTTTACCACTACCTGTTCACGTGGGTGATCGCGCCGGTCAGCGATCAGTTTCTCGGCCTGTTCGACCTCAATGGTCGCCTCTGCCTGGCCTTCCTGTTCAGTTCCTATTCCATTGCCTACGGTCTGTTCCATTACAGGAAATCCCGTGGCCTGACCGACGCCCGGTCGTTCTGGCAATTCATCGGCGGCAACCGTGTGCATTTTCATCCCTCGGCGTTGCTCGATTGCCGTTACTACTTCGTGCGCGCCATCCTGAAAGTCATTCTGGTGGTGCCCGTCGTTGGCCTGGTCGATCCGTACATCCTGCGTTCGGCGGACTACATCGGCTTTTTCACCCGCCTCTGGGGCGCGCGCGTACAGCTCGAGCAACACCTGGGGTTGTCCTTGCTCTACGGGCTGGGGGTGTTCCTGTTACAGGACTTCCTTCATTACTGGGCCCACCGCGCCTACCATTCCCGCTATTTGTGGGCGTTCCACAAAGTCCATCATTCGGCGCCGGTACTGGTGCCGGTCACGGCCAGCCGGATTCACTTCGTGGAGAAGATGATCGAGCGGCTGATCGATTTCGTGTTCCTCAGCGCCTACGCCGGTGTGTTCTGGTATGCCTGCGGCGGGGAAATCAGCCGCTATACGCTGTTCGGCGTGACCTACATGGTGTTCATCCTCAACACATTGGCGGCCAACCTGCGTCACAGCCATGTCTGGTTGTCGTTCGGACCCTGGGTCGAGCATGTGCTCAACAGCCCGGCCCAGCACCAGATCCACCACAGCGATGCGACCCGGCATCACGACAAGAACTTCGGCGTCAACCTGTCGCTATGGGACTGGATGTTCGGCACGCTCTACGTCACCCGCTCCACCCCCGAGGATATCCGCTTCGGCACCGGCGAAGCGGACCAGGAGCGTTACCAGACGCTTTATGGCCTGATCGTCACGCCCTTTGTGGAGATTGCCCACAAGATCCGTGAAGCGAAACGCCCCACCGATCTGGGCAACGAAACAGATACCGCCCCAGACAATGGAACCTGTAGGAGCGAGCCTGCTCGCGATGGCGGAGTGTCAGTCGCCGGCGATGCTGGAAGTGCCGGCCTTATCGCGAGCAGGCTCGCTCCCACAGGTGATGCGGCGTGGACTCGGTCATTGTGAGCACCGCGGACCCATTGTGGGAGCCAGCTTGCTCGCGATGGCGGCGTGTCAGTCGCCGGTGATGCTGGAAGTGCTGGCCTTATCGCGAGCAAGCTCGCTCCCACAGGTGATGCGGTGTGGACACGGGCGTTGTGAACACCGCAGACCCATTGTGGGAGCGAGCCTGCTCGCGATGGCGGCGTGTCAGTCGCCGGTGATGCTGGAAGTGCTGGCCTTATCGCGAGCAAGCTCGCTCCCACAGGTGATGCGGTGTGGACGCGGGCGTTGTGAACACCGCAGACCCATTGTGGGAGCGAGCCTGCTCGCGATGGCGGAGTGTCAGTCGCCAGTGATGCTGGAAGTGCCGGCCTTATCGCGAGCAGGCTCGCTCCCACAGGTGATGCGGTGTGGACACGGTCATTGTGAGCACCGCGGACCCATTGTGGGAGCCAGCTTGCTCGCGATGGCGGCGTGTCAGTCGCCGGTGATGCTGGGGTAGGCATTGATCACCGCTCGGGCAGGTTCCAGCGTACTCGCAGCTGTTCGTATTGCGCCTCGGGCAGTTGCACCAGCAAGGGCGATTGGCGTGGGTCCAGCCAGTTGAACAACCGCGCGATGTCTGCCGGGTCCATGGCGGTACAGCCACGGGTTGGGGTGGAAGGGCCGCGCCAGATATGAAAGAAGATGCACGAACCGGCGGCAGGGGATGCCGGGGTGTTGTGCTCGATGAAAATGCCCTGGCGGTACAAATCATCGTTGCGGTGCATGCGTTCGGCGCTGGTCCAGTCCCTGGCGACGATCGAATCATCGACCAGCTGGTTGTAGCGCCTGGACTGACTGTCATCCACGCATTCGATATCGGCGCTCAGCGCGAGGTAGGGCAGGCGTGTGTCGGCGCCCGGGGCATAGCCGAACGCCGTACCCAGCCTGAATATTCCGGCCGGCGCCTTGCCGTCGCCTTCCTCCTTTACCGGGCCCTGAAGTGGTCCGCTGTCGAGCAGCCCCTTACCCCAGCCCATGCCGTGTTTACCCAGCACCACGGCAAATGGCGCTTCAACCTTTTCAAAGGACTGGCCATGACGTTCATAGCGCTGGGCGGTGCCCTGAATGTCATCCCAGTTCCTGCTGATGACGACGATCAATTGATCGCTGCCCTCCAGGCCCTGCGCCATGGCAACACCGGGCAACAGCAAGGCCAGCAGCGACCAGCATCCGGCAAGACGACTCATGGCGCGATCGGCGTAATGGGGAAGTCCATGACAGACGTCAGCGACGTATCCCGCGTATAGGTGAAATGCCACCACTCGGCGGAGTAGCCGCTGAATCCTTCTTTCTCCATGGCACGGGTGAGGCGCTGGCGATTGTCCCTGGCCGTCGCACTGATCAGCGTCGAATCGATATGCGCTCGCTCATCGAAGCAATCGAAACCGGTGCCCATGTCGACGGCGCCGTCGTGCCAGCGTTGACCATAAGACGCGGTGCAGTCAATCGGTGTGGCGGCAGCTGTCCAGGTGTCGGCGGGCAGGGCATCCGGCCCGATCATGGTCAGATCGACGGTGCTGCCCTTTGAATGATTGGACTTGCGGGCGACGTAGCCCAGGCGCCAGAAGTCCTGCTTGTCCACCCGAGGATAGAACTCGGCCTTGAGCGGATCGCCCGGCTGCGTGGCGAAGCGGCCCATATCGGCCACGGCCCGTGCGGGGCGATAACAGTCGAACACCTTCAAACCGTAACCTTGCTCCTGCAATGCCGCCTGCACCCGTGACAGGGCCTTGGCGGCCTCCAGCGACAACAGGCACTCCGGCGCCTGATACCCATCGAGCGGGTGCCCGGTGAAATTGTGGGCACCGGCGTAGCGAATGTCCTGCTCGATGCCCGGATCGATCGTGCGCAAATAAACCATATGCGCAGGCCGCGGCTCCTCGGCCATGCACGGCAGGGCAAGGCTCAGGCCGAGCAGCAACAGGGCGCGTGAACGGGTGGCGACAGGCATCGAACGAAACTCCAGGCATGACCGGTCAGGTCATGATGGCTTGAAACCGCCCGCACCTCCATGAAGTTGTTGATCGGCGTGATAGGACGAGCGCACCAACGGGCCGGACGCGACGTTCTTGAACCCCATTCGCGCGCCTTCTTCAGCAAACCAGGCAAAGCTGTCCGGGTGCACGAAACGCTGCACCGGCAAGTGGCTGCGCGACGGTTGCAGGTATTGGCCGAGGGTGAGCATGTCGACATCGTGCTCACGCATGCGCTGCATGACCTCGATCACTTCCTCATCGGTTTCCCCAAGGCCCAGCATCAGACCGGATTTGGTCGGCACGCCCGGCACTCGTTGCTTGAAGTTGTGCAGCAGGTCCAGCGACCACTCGAAGTCCGAACCTGGCCGTGCAGCCTTGTACAGGCGCGGCACGGTTTCCAGGTTGTGGTTGAACACGTCCGGCGGTTCGCTGGCGGTGATGGCCAGTGCCACATCCATGCGTCCGCGATAGTCCGGTACGAGGGTTTCCAATTGGATGCCCGGCGACCGTTTGCGGATCTCGCGCAGGCAGTCGACAAAGTGTTGGGCGCCGCCGTCGCGCAAGTCGTCGCGGTCCACCGAGGTGATCACCACGTACTTCAGGCGCAGTTCGGCGATGGCCACGGCGAGGTTCATCGGCTCGTTGACGTCCAGCGGTTTCGGGCGACCGTGGCCGACATCGCAGAAGGGGCAGCGCCGGGTACAGATGTCACCCATGATCATGAACGTCGCCGTACCTCCGGAAAAACACTCGCCCAGGTTCGGGCACGAGGCCTCTTCGCACACGCTGTGCAACTTGTGTTTACGCAGCAGTTGCTTGATCCGCTCGACCTCGGGAGAGGCCGGCATACGCACGCGAATCCAGTCGGGTTTGCGGGGGACCTCATCGGTGGGAATGATCTTCACCGGAATCCGCGCGACTTTTTCCGCGCCGCGCAGTTTGGTGCCTATTTCCACGCTTTTTCCAGGCGATTGCGTAAGTGTGCTCATGGTGGCTTTCCTTATGTGCGCGAACCTGTAGGAGCGAGCACGCTCGCGATGGTCGTCAACGATAACGCTGGCTGTCTGATGCCCCGCGGTGCCTGGGCCTCCATCGCGAGCATGCTCGCTCCTACAGGGTTCTGTGGTGTTGGCTCAGTCGCGGTAGACCGGGAAATCACTGCACAGCGCCGCCGCCCGGCGAGCGACTTCCGCCTCGACATCGGCATCGCCCAGGTGATCGAGGATGTCGCAGATCCAGCCTGCCAGCTCGATGCTCTGGGCCTCCTTGAAGCCTCGGCTGGTGATGGCCGGCGTACCGATCCGCAGGCCGGACGTCACGAACGGCGATTGTGGGTCGTTGGGCACGGCGTTTTTGTTCACGGTGATGCCGGCACGGCCGAGGGCGGCGTCGGCGTCCTTGCCGGTCAGGCCCTGGCGAATCAGGCTGACCAAAAACAAATGGTTGTCGGTGCCACCGGAGACCACGTCATAGCCACGGTCGATAAACACCTGGGCCATCGCCTGCGCGTTGCGGATCACCTGGGTCTGATAGGTCTTGAACGCCGGCTCCAGCGCCTCCTTGAAGCACACGGCCTTGGCGGCGATCACGTGCATCAGCGGGCCGCCCTGGCCGCCGGGGAACACCGCGGCGTTGAGCTTTTTCTCCAACTCTGCGTTGGCGCGGGCCAGAATAAGCCCTCCGCGCGGCCCGCGCAGGGTCTTGTGGGTCGTGGTGGTGACCACGTCGGCGAACGGAATCGGGTTCGGGTACAGACCGGTGGCTACCAGCCCGGCGACGTGGGCCATGTCGACGAACAGGTAGGCACCGACCTTGTCCGCGATCTGGCGAAAGCGCGGGAAATCCAGGGTTTTCGAATAGGCGGAGAACCCGGCGATGATCATTTTCGGCTTGTGCTCAAGTGCCAGGCGCTCGACCTCGTCGTAATCGATCAGGCCGGTCGCGGTGTCGATGCCGTACTGCACTGCGTTGTACAGCTTGCCGGAAAAACTCACTTTGGCGCCGTGGGTCAGGTGACCGCCATGGGCCAGGCTCATGCCCAGCACGGTGTCACCGGCTTGCAGCAAGGCCAGGTAGACCGCCGCATTGGCCTGGCTGCCGGAGTGCGGCTGGACGTTGGCGTAGTCGGCGCCGAACAACTGTTTTGCGCGGTCGATGGCCAGTTGCTCGACCACATCGACGTGTTCGCAGCCGCCGTAGTAGCGCTTGCCCGGATAGCCTTCGGCGTACTTGTTGGTCAGGCCGCTGCCTTGCGCCTGCATCACCCGCTGGCTGGTGTAGTTTTCCGAGGCGATCAATTCGATGTGATGCTCCTGCCGTGCATCTTCGGCGTTCATCGCCGCCAGCAGTTCGTCGTCGTAGCCTTTGATCTGGTCGTGTTTGCTGAACATGGTGTGGTCCTTTGTTGTTCTGTAGGAGCGAGGCTTGCCCGCGAGCCTTTAGCGGTCTTGAGGACCTGTTCGCGGGCAAGCCTCGCTCCTACGAGTTGGGTGGGTGTGTTGTCAGGCGTAGTCGGCGATTGAAGGGCAGGCACAGATCAAATTGCGGTCGCCCAGCACGTTGTCGACGCGTCCCACGGGTGGCCAGTACTTGGCTTCGATCAAGGTCTCCAGCGGATACACCGCCTGCTCGCGGCTATACGCATGCGTCCACTCGCCCACTAGCTCCGCCGCGGTGTGCGGGGCGTTTTTCAGCGGGTTGTCGTCCTTGTCGAGGCTGCCGTTTTCCACCGCGCGGATTTCTTCGCGGATGCGGATCATGGCGTCGCAGAAGCGGTCCAGTTCTTCCCTGGATTCGCTTTCGGTCGGCTCGATCATCAGCGTGCCGGCCACCGGGAACGACATGGTCGGGGCGTGGAAGCCGAAGTCGATCAGGCGCTTGGCGACGTCGTCGACGCTGATGCCGCTGCTGTCCTTGAGCGGACGCAGATCCAGGATGCACTCGTGCGCCACCAGGCCGTTGCTGCCGGTGTAGAGCACCGGGTAGTGCTCTTCCAGGCGACGGGAGATGTAGTTGGCGTTGAGGATCGCCAGCTGCGAGGCGCGCTTCAAACCGGCGCCGCCCATCATGCGGATGTACATCCAGGTGATCGGCAGGATGCTCGCGCTGCCGAACGGCGCGGCGCACACCGCGCCTTCCTTGCGGTCCATGTGCGCGTGGCCCGGCAGGAACGGCGCCAGGTGCGATTTCACACCGATCGGGCCGACGCCCGGGCCGCCACCGCCGTGGGGGATGCAGAAGGTCTTGTGCAGGTTCAGGTGCGACACGTCGCCGCCGAACTTGCCCGGCGCGCAGAGGCCGACCATGGCGTTCATGTTGGCGCCGTCGATGTACACCTGGCCGCCGTTGTCGTGAATGATCGCGCAGATTTCGCCGATGCCTTCCTCGAACACGCCGTGGGTCGAGGCCCGTTGTTGATCGGCTGACCGATCACCGACACGCAATCGCCCAGACCGGCAGCGCTGAACTGTGCGAGAACGTCCGGCGTAGCGTCCTGGCGAACCTGGATCACCGCACCCAACTCTTCGTTGAACAGGATCGCAGCGATGTCGGCAGTGGTTTCCGCCAGGCTGTCGAGGTTCAGGCTCAGGCCGCAATGGCCGGCGAAGGCCATTTCCACGGCGCTGGTCAGCAGACCGCCGTCGGAACGGTCGTGGTAGGCCAGCAGGTGACCGTCGGCGTTGAGGCCCTGGATCACGGCGAAGAAGGCCTTCAGGTCTTCGGCGTCATCGACGTCCGGCGCCTGCTTGCCGAGCTTGCCGTGAACCTGTGCCAGGATCGAGGCACCCATGCGATTCTGGCCACGGCCCAGGTCGATCAGGATCAGGTCGGTGGTGCCCTTGTCCATGCGCAATTGCGGCGTCAGGGTCTGACGGATGTCGGTTACCGGTGCGAAGCCGGTCACGATCAGGGACATTGGCGAGGTGACAGACTTGTCCACGCCTTCATCTTTCCAGCGAGTGGCCATGGACATCGAGTCCTTGCCCACCGGAATGGTGATGCCCAGCTCAGGGCACAGCTCCATGCCGACCGCTTTCACGGTGTCATACAGACGCGCATCTTCGCCCGGGTGGCCGGCGGCGGACATCCAGTTCGCCGACAGCTTGATGTCGGAGATCTTGCCAATGCGCGAAGCCGCGAGGTTGGTCAGGGTTTCACCGATGGCCATGCGACCCGAGGCCGGAGCGTCCAGCAGCGCCAGCGGAGTACGCTCGCCCATGGCCATGGCTTCACCGGTATAGACGTCGAAGCTGGTGGCGGTGACGGCTACGTCGGCCACCGGAACTTGCCACGGGCCGACCATCTGGTCACGGGCCACGAGGCCGGTGATGGTACGGTCGCCGATGGTGATCAGGAAGCTCTTGCTCGCGACCGCCGGGTGATGCAGGACACGCTCGATGGAGTCGGCGATGTCGAGGGTCGACGGATCGAAATCGTCACCCAGTTCGCTTTCACGAACCACCGAACGGTGCATGCGCGGCGGCTTGCCCAGCAGCACTTCGAGTGGCATGTCCACCGGGCTGTTGCCGAACTGGCTGTCGGTAACGGTCAGTTGCGGCTCGGCAGTGGCTTCACCGACGACGGCAAACGGGCAACGCTCGCGTTCGCAGATTGCCTTGAAGCGTTCGAAGTCGGCCGGGCCGACAGCCAGGACGTAACGCTCCTGGGATTCGTTGCTCCAGATTTCGTGCGGGGCCATGCCCGGCTCGTCGTTTGGAATGTTGCGCAGTTCGAAACGGCCGCCACGACCACCGTCGTTGACCAGTTCCGGGAAGGCGTTGGACAGACCACCGGCACCCACGTCGTGGATGAAGCTGATCGGGTTCTTGTCGCCCAGTTGCCAGCAACGGTCGATGACTTCCTGGCAGCGACGCTCCATCTCGGGGTTTTCGCGCTGCACGGAGGCGAAGTCCAGGTCAGCCGAGCTGGTGCCGGTGGCCATGGAGGAAGCCGCGCCGCCGCCCAGACCGATCAGCATCGCCGGGCCGCCGAGCACGATCAGCTTGGCGCCCACCACGATTTCGCCTTTCTGGACGTGTTCTTCACGGATGTTGCCCATGCCGCCGGCCAGCATGATCGGCTTGTGGTAACCGCGCACTTCATCACCATGAGGCGTGGTGATCGACTGCTCGAAGGTACGGAAGTAACCGGTCAGCGCCGGACGACCGAATTCGTTGTTGAACGCAGCGCCGCCCAACGGGCCTTCGATCATGATGTCCAGCGCGTTGACGATGCGCTCCGGCTTGCCGTATGGCACTTCCCACGGCTGTTCGAAGCCCGGGATCTGCAGGTTGGACACGGTGAAACCGGTCAGGCCGGCCTTTGGCTTGGCACCGCGCCCGGTCGCGCCTTCGTCGCGGATCTCGCCACCGGAACCTGTGGATGCGCCCGGGAACGGGGCAATCGCGGTCGGGTGGTTGTGGGTTTCGACTTTCATCAGGATGTGCACGGGTTCCTGCACCGCACCGTACTGGCGAGTTTCAGGGTCCGGGAAGAAACGCCCGGCCACGGAACCGACGATCACCGAAGCGTTGTCCTTGTAAGCGGACAGGACGCCTTCGTTGTGCATCTGGTAGGTGTTCTTGATCATGCCGAACAGGCTTTTTTCCTGGCTCTGGCCGTCGATGTCCCAACTGGCGTTGAAGATCTTGTGACGGCAGTGCTCGGAGTTCGCCTGGGCGAACATCATCAGTTCGATGTCGTGGGGATTGCGCTTCAAGCCGATGAAGGCGTTGACCAGATAATCGATCTCGTCCTCGGCCAGGGCCAGGCCCAGGTCGGTGTTGGCTTTTTCCAGCGCGGCACGGCCGCCACCCAGCACGTCGACGGCAGTCAGCGGCTTGGGTTGGGCGTGGCTGAACAGGCCTGCCGCCTGTTCGAGGTTGCCCAGGACGATCTGGGTCATGCGGTCATGCAACGCATCGGCGATCAACTGCGCGTCGGCATCGCTGAACTGGCCGGCAACGTAGAACGCGATGCCGCGCTCCAGGCGCTGGATCTTGGTCAGGCCGCAATTGTGAGCGATATCGCTGGCCTTGCTCGACCACGGCGAGATGGTGCCGAATCGCGGCAACACCAGAAACAGACGACCGGTCGGTTCCTGGACCGGAACGCTTGGACCGTACTTCAGAAGGCGCGCGAGCACCTGCTGTTCGTCGTCGGTCAGGACGCCGGTAACTTCGGCGAAGTGAGCGAATTCAGCGTACAGGCCACTGACAGCCGGGACCTTCTGACACAGTTGCTCAAGGAGTTTGCTGTGGCGAAAGGCAGAAAGGGCAGGAGCGCCGCGCAGGATCAACATCTTCGGGACAGCCTCGGGAAGGGGGTGTGCTTTGAGGCCGTGCATTCTAGCCTAAACAGCCCGCGACATCACCCGAAACGCTACGCACGGTTGCACTCAGGTATCAATCTGTGTTTCTGCCTCGAAAGTCAGGTAAATGGAGCCTGTAACAACAGCTTATTTTTACTGTAGGAAAATGCAGACAACCCCCATTCCTGTGAGGTTTCAGCCGGTTTTGTGGTCTCTAGCAGACAACCCCTTCGCTGTCGAGATATGGCGCTCGTGGTCCTTTGCGTATACTGCGCAAATGTTTTCCCCAACGGCTTTACGTCCGCGGTTCGCCAAATGGCTGATCGCAACCGGACTCTTCCTGATGCTCGGTGGCTGTGTTGATAAACCCAACACGCTGGAGCGCGTAAAGGAGGATGGTGTGCTGCGGGTCATTACCCGTAACAGCCCCGCCACCTACTTTCAGGATCGCAATGGTGAAACCGGCTTCGAATACGAGCTGGTGAAGCACTTCGCCGACGATCTGGGGGTCGAGCTGAAGATCGAGACAGCCGACAACCTCGACGACCTGTTCGACCAGGTCGGCAAGCCCAATGGCCCGGTGCTGGCGGCGGCCGGCCTGGTCAGCAGCGAAGAACGCAAGAAACAGGTGCGGTTCTCCCACTCCTACCTGGAAGTCACCCCGCAGATCATCTACCGCAATGGCCAATCGCGCCCCACGGACGCGAAGGACCTCGTGGGCAAGAAGATCATGGTGCTCAAGGGCAGCACCCACGCCGAGCAACTGGCGGAGCTGAAAAAGAAATTTCCCGGTATCGAGTACGAAGAGTCCGACCAGGTTGAAGTCGTCGACCTGCTGCGCATGGTCGACGAAGGCCAGATCGACCTGACGCTCGTCGACTCCAATGAAGTGGCGATGAACCAGGTCTACTTCACCAATATACGCGTCGCCTTCGACCTGGGCGATGCCAGCAATCAAAGCTGGGCCGTCGCCGCAGGCGACGACAACAGCCTGCTCAACGAAATCAACGACTACCTGGACAAGGTCAAGAAAAACGGCACCCTGCAACGCCTCAAGGACCGCTACTACGGGCATATCGACGTTCTGGGCTACATGGGCGCCACCACGTTCGCCCAGCACTTGCAGCAACGTTTGCCCAAGTACGAACAGCACTTCAAGGCCTATGCCAAGAAAGAGAAAGTCGACTGGCGACTGCTGGCGGCGATCGGGTACCAGGAATCGCTGTGGCAACCGGCCGTCACGTCCAAGACCGGCGTGCGCGGCCTGATGATGCTGACCCAGAACACTGCGCAGGCCATGGGCGTGTCCAACCGCCTCGATCCGAAGCAGAGCATCATGGGCGGCGCCAAGTACCTGGCTTACATGAAAGATCAGCTCGACGAGTCGATCCAGGAACCGGATCGCACCTGGTTCGCCCTGGCGGCCTACAACGTCGGCAACGGGCACCTGGACGACGCACGCAAGCTGGCATCCCGGGAAGGCCTGAACCCGAACAAGTGGCTGGATGTGAAGAAAATGCTGCCGCGCCTGTCAGAGAAGAAGTGGTATAGCAAAACCCGCTACGGCTATGCCCGAGGTGGCGAGCCCGTGCATTTCGTGGCCAACATCCGTCGCTACTACGACATCCTGACCTGGGTCACTCAGCCGCAGCTTGAAGGCGATCAGGTGGCCGAGGGCAAACTGGTGGTTCCGGGGATCGACAAGACCAAACCGGCCGCTCAGGACCCCTCCCCGCTCTAACAGCCAATAGAAGACCACTGTGGGAGCGAGCCTGCTCGCGATTGCGGACTTTCAGTCACATCAATGGTGTTTGAAAGACCGCAATCGCGAGCAGGCTCGCTCCCACAGGTTTTGCTGACGGTTACGGTTTTGCGGCGGCCAGAATCAGCGCCTTCATCTCGGACACTGCCGACTTGAAGCCGACGAACAGCGCATGGGCCACCAGCGCATGGCCGATATTCAGTTCGTTGATGCCCTTGATCGCCGCCACGGCTTCGACGTTGTGATAGTGCAGGCCGTGGCCGGCATTGACGATCAAGCCCTGGGCCAGGCCGAATGCCACGCCATCGGCGACGCGCTTGAGCTCTTCGGCCACTTCGGTCGGGGTCTCGGCGTCGGCATAGCGGCCAGTGTGCAATTCAATGGCCGGAGCGCCGACGCGACGGGAGGCCGCAATCTGCCGTTCGTCGGCATCGATGAACAGCGACACTTCAGAGCCGATCTTCGACAGGCGCTCCACTGCCGCCTTAATGCGCTCCTCCTGGCCGGCTACATCCAGGCCACCTTCGGTCGTCAGCTCCTGACGGGTTTCCGGCACCAGGCAAATGTGCGCCGGGCGGATGCGCTCGGCGAACGCCATCATTTCTTCAGTGATGCCCATTTCGAAGTTCATGCGGGTTTGCAGCACATCCTTGAGCACCAGCACATCGCGCTCCTGGATATGCCGGCGGTCTTCGCGCAGGTGCACGGTGATGCCGTCGGCGCCCGCCTCTTCCGCATCCAGTGCCGCCTTGACCGGGTCGGGGTAACGCGTGCCCCGGGCCTGACGCAGGGTGGCAACGTGGTCGATGTTCACGCCAAGAAGAATGCGGGTGCTGGTGGTCACGAAAAACGCTCCGGAAGAAGAGAAAAGTTCGGTGCACAGCATACGGTGAGATCAGGGCTTGCGAAACAGCTCGCGACTGACGAGTGGCCGACCACCCAGATGAACAGCCAGCGCCTGGCGCATCAAACGCTTGGCAGCGGACAGCGCACCGGGCGCGCTCCAGTCGGCTTCGGCCATCGCCAGGAGCTCGACGCCATTGAACAGCCCCGGTTGCAGCAAGTGGACGCGCTCCAGCCCCGCGTCGACCTGCAAGCGATACAGGCCCTCGGGGGCGATGGGGTCGCCGTGAATATCGGTGTTCAAGGCGAAGCCGTAACCAAGGTCGTCGAGCAATCGCCATTCGAACGAACGCAGCAACGGCTCCAGCGGCCTTCCTTCAGCCAGTGCGAGCAAGGTCGCGGCGTAATGATCGAACACCCCCGGATGCGGATCCTCCGCCGGCAACAGGCGAATCAGCAACTCATTCAGATACAGGCCGCTGAACAGAGCATCGCCATTGAGCCAGATGGCAACGCCGGCACTTTCCATGCGGCCGACGTTCTTCAGTTCGCCCCGGCCACGGAATTCGATCTCCAGCGGCACAAAAGGCCGCGCCAGCGTCCCGGCCTTGCCCCGCGCCGCACGCAACACCGCCCGCAGCCGGCCTTGCGGCGTGAGGAAGTCCACCAGAGCGCTGCTTTCGCGGTAGGCGCGGCTGTGCAGGACGTAGGCGGGTTGGGCGACGGGCGGGGTTTGCGACATGAGGTTCTCGATGAAGAAACACGGAATTACACACAACCCAAAACCAATGTGGGAGCGAGCCTGCTCGCGATTGCGGTCTGCCAGTCAACATTGATGTTGAATTTCAGATCCTCATCGCGAGCAGGCTCGCTCCCACAATAGATCGATATGTATCCAGATGCGTTACAGGTCGCCGTAACCCAGCGAACGCAATGCACGCTCATCGTCGGACCAGCCACCCTTCACCTTGACCCACAGGTTGAGCATGATCTTGGAGTCGAACAGCAGCTCCATGTCCTTGCGCGCTTCGGTGCCGATGCGTTTGATGCGCTCGCCCTTGTCGCCGATGATGATTTTCTTCTGGCCGTCGCGCTCGACGAGAATCAGCGCATGAATGTGCAGCGTCTTGCCCTGCTGCTTGAACTCTTCGATTTCGACGGTGATCTGGTACGGCAGCTCGGCGCCCATCTGACGCATGATTTTTTCACGCACCAGCTCGGCGGCCAGGAAACGGCTGCTGCGGTCGGTGATCTGGTCTTCCGGGAAGAAGTGATCGTTTTCCGGCAGGTGCTCGGCGATCACTCGCTCCAGCGCATCGAGGTTGTGCCCGTGCTGTGCCGAAATCGGGATGATCTGGGCATTGGGCAGTTGCTCCTGCAACCAGGACAGGTGCGGCATCAGCTCGGCCTTGTCCTCGATGCGGTCGGTCTTGTTCAGCGCGACGATCAGCGGCCCCGTCACGAACTGCACACGCTCAAGGACCATCTGGTCTTCTTCGGTCCACTTGGTGCGATCGACGACGAAAATCACCACATCGACGTCTTTCAGGGCCGCCGAAGCCGTCTTGTTCATGTAGCGGTTGAGGGCTTTTTCACCCCCCTTGTGCATACCAGGCGTATCGACATAAATCGCCTGCACATCACCCTCGGTCTTGATACCGAGCATGTTGTGGCGGGTGGTCTGCGGTTTGCGCGAGGTGATCGCCAGCTTCTGCCCCAGGATGTGGTTCAGTAACGTGGACTTGCCCACGTTCGGACGGCCGACGATGGCAACATAGCCACAGCGAGTTGCGTTTGTATCAGTCATTGCCATTCTCCACACCCAGGGCAATCAGTGCGGCTGCGGCAGCTACCTGTTCGGCAATGCGGCGGCTCACACCCTGACCTCGGCTTTTTTCGTTCAGTAAGATGATTTCGCATTCGACGAAGAACGTCCGGCAATGCGGCTCACCCTGGATATCCACCACCTCGTAACGCGGCAGCTCGCAACCACGGGACTGCAGGAACTCCTGCAGGCGGGTTTTCGGGTCCTTGTTGGTGTCGACCAGCGTCAGGCCTTCGAACTCCCCCGCCAGCCAGGACAGGACACGCTCGCGTGCCACTTCGATGCCGGCATCCAGATAGATCGCACCAATCAATGCTTCCAGGGCATCGGCCAGGATCGATTCACGACGAAAACCGCCGCTTTTCAGTTCGCCCGAACCCAGGCGCAGGTAATCGCCCAGATCGAAGCCACGGGCCAGAACAGCCAGGGTCTCACCCTTGACCAGACGCGCACGCAACCGTGACAACTGGCCTTCCCGGGCCAGCGGAAAACGCTCGAACAGCGCCTCGCCGGCGACGAAGTTGAGGATGGCATCACCGAGAAATTCCAGGCGTTCGTTGTTGCGCCCGGCAAAACTGCGGTGAGTCAGGGCCAGGACCATCAGTTCCTGATCCTTGAAGGTGTGGCCGAGCTGACGCTCTAGACGGCTTAAGGAGACGCTCACGGTTTACCCACGCTGAGTTCGTGGCTGGATTTTACCGCCATCGCCGTGAGTCGGCGCAGGCTTGGGACAATTAACGCTGTGTTCAAAAATAACGTCCTGAATATCATTGGCTTCATGCTTTCGGCCCCGAATGTGTCGGTTCCAGAAATGCATTCGGCGCTGTGTTCAACAGCGCCGTGTTCGATTACTGGATCAGGCCTACCCGCGAGAAATTCGGCAGGTGGCTGAGTTTGGGTTCCGGCCAGCTCATCCAGACTGCAAAGGCCTTGCCGACGATATTCTTGTCGGGAACCATGCCCAGCAGGTCCTTGGGAATACTCGGGTCGTCCCAGTAGCGACTGTCGTTGGAGTTGTCGCGGTTGTCGCCCATCATGAAATAGTGCCCCGCCGGCACGGTCCAGGTACGGTCCGGCGTCGCGCGGTAGCGGCTCATTTCCTTGCGGATCAGGTGCTCGGCAGCGCCCAGTTTTTCCTTGTAGAGCTCGGCGCTCCCCAGGGTACCCGGCTCGGCGCCGACCAGCTTCTCGGCAATCGACTCCCCGTTGACAAAAAGACGCTTGTCAGCGGTGTAACGAACCTGATCGCCCGGCAATCCGACGACACGCTTGATGTAGTTGACGTTCGGATCACTCGGATAACGGAACACCATCACATCGCCGCGTTGTGGCTCACCGACCTCGATGATTTTCTTGTCGATGACCGGCAGGCGGATCCCGTAAGAAAACTTGCTCACCAGAATGAAGTCGCCGACGTCCAGCGTGGGCTTCATCGAGCCGGATGGAATCTGGAACGGTTCCACCAGGAACGAACGCAGCACCAACACGATGAACAGCACCGGAAAGAACGATTTGCCGTATTCGACCAGCAGCGGCTCCTTGTTCAGTTTCTCGACCACCATCGTATCGGGCTGGCTTACGCTGCCCTGATAGGAAGCGATGGCGGCCCGCCGACGCGGAGCCAGAAACAGCAAGTCGAGTAACGCCAACAGGCCGCAGACGAATACGGCGATGACCAGCAACAGCGGGAAATTTAGTGACATAGGACCTAACTATCCAACCTGAGCACGGCAAGGAAGGCGTCTTGTGGAATTTCCACGTTGCCGACCTGTTTCATGCGTTTCTTACCGGCCTTCTGCTTCTCCAGCAGCTTTTTCTTACGGCTCACGTCGCCGCCGTAGCATTTGGCCAATACGTTCTTTCTGAGCGCCTTGACGGTTGTTCGGGCGACGATCTGACCGCCAATGGCGGCCTGGATGGCCACGTCGAACATCTGACGAGGAATCAGTTCCTTAATCTTCTCTGTCAACTGG
>NZ_JBNNVQ010000063.1:0-34236 GCF_050280625.1 Pseudomonas sp. NPDC089569 | reverse complement strand
GATCCCATCCCGAACTCAGAAGTGAAACGATGCATCGCCGATGGTAGTGTGGGGTTTCCCCATGTGAGAGTAGGTCATCGTCAAGATTAAATTCCAAAACCCCTATCTGCGTACGCAGGTAGGGGTTTTGTTTTGCCTGCAGAAAATCGGCGCAACGAGCCAATCGACGTCAAACCGCACCTTCTCGACGCCTCAGGGCCGGCCTTAGAGGAAATTTCACTAAAGAGACCATGCGGCTTTTGGTATGGTGCAGCTCCTTTTAACGGACTGATTTGACGCCCATGGACTGGCACCTCGTTTCAGAGAGTTGCTACACAAATGCCCGAATCGATACCGATCAAGGACCACGAAATAGAGCGGCGCCTGGTCAACAAAAGACTGATGGCCTGCGCTTTGTTCGTCGTCGCCGTTACCTGTGCACTGGTGGTGCGCATGTATGTCCTGCAAGTAGTCGAGTTCGACTATCACTCCACGATTTCCGAAAACAACCGCGTCCATGTCCTGCCGATCACACCTGTCCGTGGCTTGATCTATGACCGCAATGGCGTGGTTCTGGCGGACAACCGTCCCAGCTACAACCTGACCATCACCCGTGAGCGTGCTTCGGATGTCAAAGAAGAATTGGACGAGGTGGTCAACCTGCTGCACTTGCCTGCCGAAGACCGCACGCTCTTCGACAAGGCGATGAAGCAGGCGCGGCATCCGTTCGTTCCGGTGACGCTGTTCTATGAGCTGAGCGAAGAGCAGATAGCCGTGCTGGCGGTCAACGAGTTCCGCTTGCCGGGTATCGATGTCGAGCCACAGTTCGTGCGCCACTATCCACTGGGCGAGCACTTCGCGCATTCGATCGGTTACGTCGGGCGCATCAACGAGAAAGAATCCAAAAACCTGGATTCAGTTGAATACCGAGGCACCCAATCCATCGGCAAGACCGGGATCGAGAAATTCTACGAGTCGGAACTGCATGGCCATGTTGGATACGAAGAAGTTGAAACCAACGCTCAGGGCCGCGTGCTGCGGGTGCTCAAGCACACCGATCCGGTACCCGGCAAAAACATTGTCCTGAGCCTCGATGTCAAGCTTCAGGAAGCCGCCGAACAAGCCTTGGGTGACCGTCGCGGCTCTGTCGTCGCGCTCGATCCGTCGACGGGTGAAGTGTTGGCCATGGTCAGCAAACCGAGTTTCGACCCGAATCTGTTTGTTACCGGCATCAGCGTCAAGGAGTACGCGGCGCTGCACGATTCCATCGACCGGCCGCTGTTCAATCGTGTCTTGCGCGGGCTCTACGCGCCGGGCTCGACCATCAAGCCGGAGGTTGCGATTGCCGGGCTGGATGCCGGTATCGTCACGCCGCAGACCCGGGTTTTCGATCCGGGCTACTACCAACTCCCCGACTTCGATCACAAATACCGGAACTGGAACCACAGCGGTGATGGCTGGGTGGACATGGACGCGGCGATCATGCGGTCCAACGACACCTACTTCTATGACCTGGCCCATAAGTTGGGTATCGATCGGTTGCACGACTACATGGCAATGTTCGGCCTGGGCGAGAAAGTTTCCCTGGACATGTATGAAGAATCGCCTGGACTGATGCCTTCCCAGGCCTGGAAGCGCGCTACACGCCGTCAGCCATGGTTCCCGGGCGAAACGGTAATCCTCGGCATCGGCCAGGGCTACATGCAGGTCACGCCGCTGCAACTGGCCCAGGCCACGGCCCTGATTGCCAACAAAGGTGTGTGGAATCGGCCGCACCTGGCCAAGAGCGTGGATGGTGTAGCACCGGTGGACGAGCATCCGATGCCGAACATTTTGCTCAAGGATCCGCGCGATTGGGACCAGGTGAACCACGGCATGCAGATGGTGATGCACGATGCCCGGGGTATTGCACGGGCGGCGGCGGAAGGGGCGCAGTACCGTATTGCCGGCAAGAGTGGCACCGCGCAAGTCGTAGCGATCAAACAGGGCGAGCGGTACAACCGGGAGAAAACCCGCGAGCGCAATCGCGACAACGCCTTGTTCGTCGGATTCGCCCCGGCGGAACATCCCAAGATTGTGATATCGGTGATGATCGAAAACGGCGAGGCCGGTGGCCGTGTCGCCGGCCCTGTGGTGCGCCAGATCATGGACGCCTGGTTGCTCGATCAGCAAGGGCATCTCAAGCCGCAATACGCCTCACCGACCAAGGCGCCGGGCGATCCCCACGTTTAAACCACCAAGGCTTCACAGCACAGGCTCACGGAGGCTGAGCCTGTGCTGGAAGCTTTCCAGGAACACCGTTTCAGCCTGACTCATCTTCTGCTCGCGGTTCCACAACAGCCGGATATCAAGATCCACCACCCCCTCCTCGGGCGGTAATCGCCATAACAGTCCCTGCTCGACATCCCGGCGCACCAGGTGCACCGGTAAGCAGCCGATCCCGTAACCCGCGCAAATCAAGCGGTGAATTTCTTCGAAACTGGTGGAGGAGGCGACGATCTTGCCTGTGAAGCCCTGTTGATCGCGGAACAATGTCAAAGGCGACAGGTTACCGCCCAGTTGATCGCTGGTGAAACTGACAAAGTTCTCGGTAGCCAGTTGTTCCAGAGTCAGATTCACCTGTCCGAACAGCCGATGGCGCTGACCGCAAAAATACGCGTAGCGCTCGCGAAACAAGACGCGCTGTTCCAGTTTCGGTTGCGGCAAGCGGCACAGGCCGACGCCGATTGTCGCCGTCTTTTGCAACAGCGAACTGATGATATCGGAGCTGCCCATCACCTCGACTTCCAGTTCTATTTTCGGATGGGTTTCATGGAAATCGGCGAGAAACTCGTCGTAATGAGGCACCTGCACACCACTGATCGTGAGGATGCGGATTTTCCCAACGACGTCGTCATGGCGGCTTTCCACCACCGTGCCCAGGCGTGAAATGTCGCCATAAATGTCCGCCGCGATGCGCAGCACTTCCTCCCCGGTTTCCGTCAGATCAAAGCGCCGCCCGCTGCGGGCAATCAACACACATTCCAATTGCTCCTCCAGACGTTTCAGTGCCTGGCTGACAGCTGACTGGGTGATATGCAGGCGCGCCGCCGCGCGACTCATGCTGCCTTCCTGGCCGATCACCAGATAGGTGCGCAGCAGGTTCCAGTCGAGGCGGTCATTGAGGAAGCGTCGACCGACCCACGGGTTGGTTGTGGTCATGGTAGGTCCAAGTAGTAGCGTGGCTAATAGTAAAGATAAGAATATGAAAATTGACTAATCCTTGCACGGGCGCGATAAAGCCCGCAAGCGCCACAGAGCGCACCGCCCCCTACGCTGTCAAAGAGGTGTATTCGTGAGTAAACCTGCACATATCGACCCGGTTGAATGGCAAGCCCGTTGCGAACTGGCCGCGCTGTATCGACTGATCGCGCACTTTCGCATGACCGATCTGATCGATACCCACATCACCCTGCGCATACCCGGGCCCGAGCATCATTTCCTGATCAATCGCTATGGCGTGATTTTCGACCGCATGCGCGCCTCGGATCTGGTGCGCATCGACCAGCAAGGTCGGGTGGTCGATCCGGCTTATGCGGGGCATCGGGTCAACGCCGCAGGCTTCGTCATTCACTCGGCGATCCATATGGCGCGCCCGGATCTGAACTGTGTGATCCACACCCACACAGCGGCTGGCATGGCGGTCGCGGCGCAGCAGCAAGGTTTGCTGCCGATCACTCAGCATGCGCTGAAGTTCTACGGCAAGCTGGCCTATCACACCTATGAAGGCATCGCCTTGTCGCTGGATGAGCGTGAGCGCCTGATCGCCGACCTTGGCCCGCACCGGGCGATGATCCTGCGCAATCATGGCTTGCTGGTCGGAGGGTCGGGAGTGGCCCAGGCTTTCCAGGAAATCTACTTTCTGGAGCACGCCTGCCAGGCGCAGGTTCAGGCGCTGGCCGGTGGCTCGGCATTGCATTACCCGTCGCCGGAAGTCTGTGCGCACACCGCCGCGCAGTTCGACTGCGATGAGGAAGACAACATCATCGACCTGGCCTGGGAAGCCGCTCTGACCCTGATCGAATCCCAGCGCGATTCCTATATGTCGTAAGGGCTGTCTTCCCAGATCCACTCGCGGGTACCGGCGGTGGAAGTCCGTCAGAAAGTCATCGAACCGCTCGGAGAAAATCCGGCTGATGATCAGCAAGCGCACCTTGCCGATCACTTCCTCGGCCGGTTGCTCCAGCAGGCTGGCAGATAACCAGGGAGAGCCGTTTTTGCGCGTGGAAGGTGATACATCGCTCATGTAGTATCGCCCCGCGCCAGGTTTTTTGAATGCTCAGAGGTATTGACTCTGCATTGCGCGCTGAAAATGGAGTTGTTTGACGGCTAACAAGGAAATGGAATGAGTTTGCCTATCGATTTTTCTGCTGAACAATACCTGTTTCTACACCCTGACGTCAGATTGGCAGGTATCGAACCTGCAGTTCATTATCTGCAATGGGGTATTCGGGAAGGTCGTCCTTATAAACCGAAATCAGACCCTTTATTGCCAAAAGTCAGTGGGGAGTTCCATTCGGATGGACTGAGGACGGTGCACAATCACGATTTCATGAGTGATCCGCGCTACATCGCCGCCTATGACCGCGGAATGAAGGCCGCAGGGTCCGACTATCAGTGGTACTGGCGAGTTCACATGGGGCTTTGGGCCGCGCGGACTGCAGTGAAGCGCCCGGGTGATTTTGTCGAGTGTGGCGTCAACTACGGCTTTTTAAGTTCAGCGATCATGAAGGACCTGGACTGGGACTGCACCGGCAAGACGTTTTATCTTCTGGACACTTTCTCGGGCATCGATGACCGCTATATATCCGATCAGGAGAAAGTTGGCGGTGTCTCTGAAAAAAGCCGGAAGTGGATTGGTGATGGAACTTACACGTCAAACATTGACGCGGTAAGAGCAAACTTCTCGGAATGGTCGAATGTAAACATCATTCAAGGAACAATCCCTGAAACGCTCACGCAAATCGATTCGACGCAGATTGCTTACTTGCACATCGATATGAATTGCATGGCACCGGAACTGGCCGCCATCGAGTTCCTGTGGGATCGTCTGGTTTCGGGGGCGATCATCTTGCTGGATGACTACGCATACTTTGGTTATCAGCCGCAAAAGGACGGGATGGACCAATGGGCCGCGAATAAGAACGTTGCGATCGCCAGCCTGCCTACAGGCCAGGGGCTTTTGATAAAACCCTGACCTGCCTGAGCACAGCCGTTGCGAAGGCGTGGGTGTCTTGCTAACGGCTGTTTAACAGCACTCAATCCGTTCATCGCGGTACCGGCAGCCCGCACCGGCGCCAATAGCGCCGCATTGACCGTCTGCACGACCAATATCCGGATGCAGGGCTTCGCCAGCGTTCTCAGCGATCAGCAAGTGGCGGCACTGACGACAGCATGTGGAGGTATTTGCTACAGGTTGTTCATTGTCTGGCCGTCTTGGCCTGAGGCCTTGAGCAAGCATTCGCGAAAATCCACGACGGCATTGTCGATGTAGGGTTCATCGCGCCAGCAGACACCAATGCTGCCCTCTGCATTCATTTCGAAGTTCAAGGCTTTGACCAGGCCACGATTGGTGAAGTGCTCGGCGACCCGGCCAGAGGCTATCGAAAGCATGTCACTGGTTTGCAGCAGCCACAGATTGGCCATTAGCGATGACGACTCGACCCGACAGGGCAACGGTTTGAGCCCCGCATTGCTCAAAGCCGAATCCAGCCGCTGGCGAATGGGCGTTCCCTCGGGCCAGAGAATCCAGTCGAATTCATAGAGATCGTCCCAGCCAGGGTCCGACTTCAAGGTCAGTGGGTGGCCGGGGCGGGCGATGACCTGCATGGGTTCGCGAAACAGCATCTGGCTGTTCAGCGTCTGACGCGGCTGATAGCTGTCGAGGCGCCCGACGACCAGGTCCAACTGACCAAGCTCCAACCGTTCGAGCAGTACGTTCATGGTGCTCTCTTGCAGAGAGATATGTGCCCGAGGGTGCATGGTCAGGAAATGAGCGATGGCATCGGGTACCAGGCTGGGCGCCGATGCGGGCGAAGTACCGATGGCGATGTTCGGCGCGTTGCCTTCCTTAAGTGCATCCATGTTGTTCTGGGCCCGTTCCATCTCGCTCAGGATGCGTCTTACGTGGTTGATCAGCAGCTCGCCCTGGACCGTTGGGCGCAACCCGCGAGCGTGGCGCTCGAATAGCGTGGTACCGGCATCTTCCTCCACGTCCTTGAGCCATTTCGACAGCCCTGGCTGTGTTGTGTTGGCGATACGGGCGGCGTCGCTGATGCTGCCGGTTTCGGCGAGGCTGATCAGCAGTTGCAGGTGTCGCAGGCGCAAACGTGTTGTCCAGGTCATGGTGCTCGTATACGTAAAAAAGTATGGATGCATCGGAAAATATCATTATTCGCGTAAGGCTGGCAGGTTTTTAATGGGCCAACGCCGGTGGTAGCTGCATGCCAGCGCAACCTGCTTGCCGTGGTCAGCATGACCCACCCTTTTACCTGGAGCCCTCCCATGAGCTACGTATTCGAGCCACAAGCCCCTGTGACCCTGGCGGTCGCTGGCAGTGAGCAAAAATTTCCGGTACGCCGCGTTTATTGCGTAGGCCGTAACTACGCCGCTCACGCCCGTGAAATGGGCTTCGATCCCGACCGCGAACCGCCGTTCTTCTTTTGCAAGCCCGCCGATGCGGTGATTTCGGTTGCCTATTACCAGCCCCTGGAACTGCCTTATCCGGCCGAAACCAGCAACTACCACTACGAAATCGAACTGGTCGTTGCCATTGGCAAATCGGGTCGCGATATCTCGCTGGAGCAGGCCAACGATTACGTTTATGGCTATGCAGTGGGCCTGGACATGACCCGCCGCGACCTGCAGATGAAAATGCGCGAAATGGGCCGTCCCTGGGAAATCGGCAAGGCATTCGATGCGTCGGCACCGATCGGTCCTTTACACCCGGCCAGCCAAATCGGCCATCCGGGCAAGGCCGGTTTGTGGCTGCAGGTCAACGGCGCCGATAAGCAACGCAGCGATATCGACAAGCTGATCTGGTCGGTGCCGGAAACCATCAGCTATCTCTCGCGCTTCTTCGAACTGCAGCCTGGCGACTTGATCATGACCGGTACCCCTGAAGGTGTGGGGCCAGTGGTGGTCGGCGAGCGCATGACTGCGGGCGTAGAGGGCTTGGGCGAGATCCAGGTCGACATCGTTTAATACGTTCCGGGGCCGGCTCCACGCCGCCGGCCCCGGATCGAACAGCCAATACGTGGCCCGCATCACTTGCAGGCCCGGAGGATTCGCTCATGTCTGCCACCGATAACAATAAAAGTGTGGACGTACAGGATTTCATCGACAGCCGACCGGTCAGCCGCTTTCAGTGGATGATTCTGGGTTTGTGTTTTCTAGTGACGGCCATTGATGGCCTTGATACTGCCGCCGTCGGTTTCATCGCCCCGGCTCTGCGTGACGAGTGGGGTTTGACACCTGCGCAACTCAATCCGGTGCTCGGCGCTTCATTGCTGGGCTTGATGCTCGGCGCGTTCATCGCCGGCCCGCTGGCAGACCGTTTCGGTCGCAAAACCATCTTGCTGGTTGCCGTTTTGTTCTTCGGCGGCTGGAGCCTGGCTGCCTGCGCTTCACAAGATGTCTTGAGCCTGACCATCATGCGATTCCTGACCGGACTCGGCTTGGGTGGCGCCATGCCCCAAGCGATCACGTTGACCTCTGAATACTGCCCGCAACGCCGGCGCTCGTTGATGGTCACCACCATGTTCTGCGGTTTCACGCTGGGATCAGCGCTTGGTGGTGTGATTGCTGCCCAGATGGTGCCGGTCTACGGTTGGCGAAGCGTGCTGTTTCTGGGTGGCGCATTACCCCTGTTGTGCCTGCCGATTCTCTACCTGTTCTTACCGGAGTCGGTGCGATTCCTGGTGCAGCGCGCGGCGCCTGCGAAGAAGATCAGTGCCATTTTGCAACGCATCTCGGGGCAGCCTCTGCCAGGTCATCCGCGATACGACATTCACGACGGTGTCGGTCAATCCAATACCCGCCAGTCACCCATTCGCCAGATCCTCAGCGGTAGCCATCGCACAGGAACCTTGCTGCTGTGGACTTCATTTTTCATGAGCCTGCTGATCATCTACATGATGACCAGCTGGTTGCCGATCCTGATCAAAGACACCGGCCTGTCACTCAGCCAGGCGGCACGGGTCAGCGCCATGTTTCAGATTGGCGGAACCCTGGGGGCCATTCTCCTGGGCGCAGCGATGGACCGACTCAATCCTTTCCGGGTGCTGGTCTGTGCCTATGTCACAGGTGCTTTTTGCCTGCTGCTTATCGGTCTGTTTCATGACCAATTCACTCTGTTGGCCATCGGGGTTTTTGGCATGGGCTTTTGCATCAGCGGCTCGCAAGTCGGGGCCAACGCCCTGGCAGCGAGTTTCTATCCGACCACCATGCGTTCAACCGGAGTCAGTTGGGCCCATGGTGTCGGCCGCATCGGCTCGGTCATCGGTACGTTGGGCGGTGGCTGGATGTTAGGCATGGGCATGGGCTTGAACGGCATTTTTACCGTTCTGATGTTGCCCGCGTTGCTGGCCAGCGCCGCGATTTTCGTGATGGGCCTGTGTTACAGCCGCCCGCCGGCGCAAGCGTCAATCGCTGTTCATTGATACACCATAGGAATCAACCCAATGAAGCTCTACAGTTTCTTCAATAGCTCAACTTCCTACCGGGTGCGCATCGCGCTCGCATTGAAGGGGCTGCCTTACGACTATCAGGGCATCAACTTGCGCGAGGGCCAGCAGTACAGTCCTGCTCATCGCGAGTTGAGCCCGATTGGCGGTGTGCCGGTGCTTGAAGCAGATGGCATTGTGTTGACCCAATCCCTGGCCATCATTGATTACCTCGACACTCGGCACCCCGAGTCACTCCTGATTCCCGTCGATGCCCGGCAGCGCGCCCGTGTGCTGGAAATCGCCAATCTGATTGGCTGTGATATTCACCCGGTGAACAACGTACGTGTGCTCAATTATCTGCAAAACGTATTGACGGTCACTGCCGAGCAAAAGTCAGCCTGGTACAAACACTGGATCGCCGAAGGCCTGAGTGCTGTTGAAGCGCTGCTGCGACGCAATGACAGCGGCAAGTACTGCGTGGGTGACAAACCGGGCCTCGCTGAATGCTGCCTGGTACCGCAGGTGGCCAATGCCGAGCGCATGGGCTGCGACCTGTCCGGCTACCCGCGGATCATGGCCATCTATCGCCATTGCCTTGCGCTGCCAGCCTTCGAGGCGGCTGCACCTTCACGGCAACCCGATTTCATTGCCTGACTTACCCGCATGCCTCACTGCCCATTGTTGAGGCCTGCACGGCAACATACTTGGAGACTCGTACCATGACTGCACAAAACCAAGAACAGTCGATCATTGTCGTCGGCGGTGGCATCGGTGGCCTCGCTGCCGCTCAAGCGCTGACCCAGCAAGGTATCGCCGTGCTGCTGCTGGAGCAGGCTGACCACATCGGCGAGATTGGTGCTGGCATCCAGCTTGGCCCGAATGCGTATGCCGCGCTCGACGCGCTGGGCGCTGGAGCCGCAGCCCGTAGCCGCTCGGTGTTCACCGACCACCTGATCATGATGGATGCCGTCGATGCCCACGAAGTGGCCCGCATCGATGTCGGCCAAGCGTTTCGCGATCGATTCGGCAACCCTTATGGTGTGATCCATCGTGCCGACATTCACCTGTCGATTCTTGAGGCAGTGCAAAACAATCCACTGATTCAGTTCAAGACGTCCGTGCGTATCGAACAGATCGAGCAGGATGACGATGGCGTGACCCTGACCGACCAAAATGGCACCGTCTACCGCGCTGATGCGGTGATCGGCTGCGATGGTGTTCGTTCCGTGGTGCGCGATGCCTTGCAGGGTGAGCCGCCACGCGTGACGGGACATGTGGTGTATCGCGCAGTCGTGGATGAAAAAGATATGCCCGAGGACTTGCGCGTCAACGCGCCGATGCTCTGGGCTGGTCCGCGTTGCCACCTGGTGCATTACCCGTTGCGCGGTGGCAAGCAATACAACCTGGTGGTCACCTTCCATAGCAATCAACAGGAAGAGTGGGGCGTTACTGAAGGCAGCAAGGAGGAGGTACTTCGCTACTTCGAGGGTATCCACCCGCGTCCACGCCAGATGCTCGATCGCCCGACCTCATGGCGTCGATGGGCCACCGCAGACCGCGATCCAGTGGAAAAATGGGGCGAAGGCCGGGTCACCATCCTCGGCGATGCGGCTCATCCAATGACTCAGTACCTGGCCCAAGGTGCTTGCAGTGCACTGGAGGACGCCGTGGTACTGGGGCAGGCTATCAAACAGTGCAATTTTGATCTGGCGGCCGCCTTCCTCCTGTACGAAACCATCCGCATTCCGCGTACCGCCAGGATCCTCTGGTCGGCCCGCGAGATGGGGCGCCTCTATCACGCCAAAGGTGTCGAGCGTCAAGTGCGCAATCAACTGTGGGACGGTCGTACGCAAGAGCAGTTCTACGACGCCATACAGTGGCTGTATGGATGGAGCCTCGACAACTGCATGAAGCATTGATTCGGTCGTTGCTCTGCTTGTCGCTACCTGCGCGGACCTTCGGTTTTGAATCGGGCCCGCGCATCGCCATTTCATTCAAAGAGGATTCGTAGTCATGTCCAAACCTGAAGCAGTTGAACCGGCCCCCGTTCACAACGCCATGGCGCCAGATGACACCCCGGAGTTGCGCCAACTGTATGCCGATTTCGAAGCCGGGCACATGATGCCGCTGTGGACGCAGATCGGTAACCTGATGCCTGGACATCCGATGCCACGCGCCGTGCCGTATGTCTGGAAATGGTCCGACCTGTACCCCCTGGCCAAGCGTTCAGGTGATCTGGTACCGGTTGGTCGTGGTGGCGAACGTCGGGCCATTGGCCTCGGCAATCCGGGCCTCGACGGTCGCCCCTACATCAGCCCGACCTTGTGGTGTGCTATCCAGTATCTGGGGCCACGCGAAACAGCCCCCGAACATCGTCACGCACAGAATGCCTTCCGCTTCGTGATCGAAGGTGAGGGCGTCTGGACTGTGGTCAACGGCGATCCCGTGCGCATGAGCCGTGGCGATCTGTTGTTGACTCCGGGCTGGAACTTTCACGGCCATCAGAACGTGACCGACAAACCGATGGCGTGGATCGACGGTCTTGATATCCCGTTTTCCTACCAGAACGATGTCGGATTTTTTGAGTTCGGCTCGGAAAAACTGACCGATATCAGCACGCCGCAATACTCGCGTGGCGAACGTTTGTGGTGCCATCCTGGCCTGCGTCCGCTGTCAGGCCTGGCCAATACAGTCAGTTCACCGATTGGTGCCTATCGTTGGGAACACACCGATCGCGCCCTCGCTGAGCAGTTGCGACTCGAAGAAGAAGGCTTCCCCGGTGTCCTGGAAAAAGGCCATGCCGCGGTGCGCTTCGTCAACCCGACCACCGGTGGCGACGTCATGTCCACTATCCGCGCCGAGTTTCATCGCCTGCGTGCCGGCGCAGTGTCGGCCGAGCGTCGGGAAGTGGGATCGCGGGTTTTCCAGGTGTTCGAAGGCAGGGGACAAGTCGTACTGGACGGCGTCAGCCGAACCCTGGAGAAAGGCGACCTCTTCGTCATTCCATCCTGGATCAGTTGGTCATTGCACGCCGAAAGCCAATTCGACCTGTTCAGCTTCTCCGATGCACCGATCATGGAGCGGTTGAATTTCAACCGCGCGATGGTCAACGGTCAATTGCTCTGAAGGGACTGAGCCTGGCTGCCACGGCAGCCTTGGTGAGAATGGGATGGGCGAGCAGGCGATTTAGAACGGGAGAGGTAACAGAAGGGCCATGCACTGAAACGCATGGCACTTTTTTTTGCTGCGCCGAAACCCATTGGGCGAGACATCTTCAGAAGCAGACGTTCTCCAGCGAGCACCCCATAGCAGTTCGTAAAAAGGTTAAAGCTGTCGCTTCACAGCGAAAACGCTCCTGCGATATCACCCTCTGCACAAAACGGATAGCGATCTGCGCAAAGCGGATATTGCCGCTCGCGCGCGCTCAATACCCTTGGTTTGCATCCTGCGTAACAGTGCTGTGCATGGCGCGTAACAATGCGACCGCCATCGGCAGACCGTTGCCTGTACGGCCTACGGTCAGCGCGCTGAAACGCCTGTACGAACAAAAAAATAACAACAAGAGATCGATGTCATGCGAAAAATCGATGTACACGAGCTAATCGACAACGCGCGCTTCAACCGCTTTCACTGGATGGTCTTGTTCTGGTGCGCCCTGATCATCATCTTCGACGGCTACGACCTGGTGATCTACGGGGTGGTCTTGCCGACGCTGATGAAAGAGTGGGGGCTGAGCCCGCTGGAGGCTGGAGCACTGGGCAGTTATGCGCTGTTTGGCATGATGTTCGGTGCGCTGTTTTTCGGCCCGCTGTCGGACAAGATCGGGCGCAAGAAAACCATCACCATTTGCGTGATGCTGTTCAGCGGCTTCACCGTGCTCAATGGCTTTGCCACAACCCCCACGACCTTTGGCATCTGCCGATTCATTGCCGGCCTTGGCATCGGTGGGGTAATGCCCAATGTGGTGGCGCTGATGAACGAATATGCGCCGAAGAAAATTCGCAACACCCTGGTCGCCATCATGTTCAGCGGTTATTCGGTGGGCGGCATGCTTTCGGCGGGCCTGGGTATCGTGCTTATTCCCAGTTTCGGTTGGCAGGCGGTGTTTTACGTGGCAGGGCTGCCATTACTGCTGTTGCCGTTGATCATGTATTTCTTGCCGGAATCGGTGGGTTTCATGCTGCGCCAGGGGCGCAACGAAGAGGCGCGCCGGGTATTGCAGCGCGTTGACGCACGCTACGTTGCCCAGAGCGGCGACACCCTGCACATGACTGAGGTGAAGGGAATCGGCACCCCTGTGCTGCAACTGTTTCGCGAAGGTCGCGCCTTGCGCACGCTGATGCTTTGGTTGGCGTTCTTCTGCTGCCTATTGATGGTCTACGCCTTGAGTTCCTGGCTACCGAAGCTCATGGCAAACGCCGGTTATAGCCTGGGCTCGAGCCTGTCCTTCCTGCTGGTGCTGAACTTCGGCGCGATTTTCGGTGCGGTGGGCGGTGGCGTGTTGGGCGACAAGCTCAACCTGCCACGGGTGCTGGCGGTGTTCTTCGCCATTGCCGCGGTGTCGATCACCTTGCTCGGTTTCAACAGCCCGACTCCTGTGTTGTACCTGCTGATCGCCATCGCCGGCGCCACCACCATCGGTTCGCAAATCCTGCTGTATGCCTGTGCAGCGCAGTTCTACGCCATGACCATTCGTTCCACGGGGCTTGGCTGGGCGTCGGGGATCGGCCGTAACGGTGCCATTGTCGGCCCGTTGTTAGGCGGCGCGTTGCTGGGGATCAGTTTGCCGTTGCAACTCAACTTCATGGCGTTCGCCCTGCCGGGAGCGGTGGCTGCCCTGGCCATGACCCTGTATGCCATCAGCAGCGAGCGAAACGCCTCCAGCGTTGGCGCGCCACTGTCGGCGGCCAAGGCCTGAGTCCGCGAGGAGCTGTTTGATGAAAGGCTTTTTGCGTGACTTTTCGCTGTCTGCAGCGGTTGCAGGCTTTATTGCCACGCTGATCTCGTATGCGGGGCCGCTGGTGATCATTTTCCAGGCGGCGGACACCGCGCATCTGCCTCGCGAACTGCTGTCGTCCTGGGTCTGGGCGATCTCCATTGGCAGTGCGCTGCTGGGCATCGGCCTGAGCCTGCGTTACCGCGTGCCGATCATCATTGCCTGGTCGGCACCAGGCTCGGCCCTGCTGGTGGCGTTGCTGCCGGACATCTCGATGAGCGAGGCCGTCGGCGCCTATCTGCTGAGCAGTTTGATGATCTTCCTGGTCGGTATCTCGGGCGCCTTCGACCGCGTTATCAGCAAGCTGCCCGGGGCCATCGCGGCGGCCATGCTGGCAGGGATTCTGTTTCGTTTTGGCACAGGCCTGTTCGTGTCATTGCAAGGCAAGCCCGGGTTGGTACTGGCAATGTTCGCCACCTACCTGGTGTGCAAACGACTGCTGCCGCGTTACGCGGTGATGGCGGTACTGGTGGTGGGCTGTGCCATCGCCATGCTCACTGGCCAATTGCACCGCGAAGCCCTGGTGATCGGTCTGGCGACACCGGTGTGGGTCACCCCGCAGTTCAGCCTTGGGGCAACCTTGAACGTCGCCTTGCCACTGGTGATGGTGGCGCTGACCGGGCAGTTCGTGCCGGGCATGGCGGTGTTGCGCGCCTCGGGTTACGCCACGCCGGCCAGCCCGATCATCGCCTGCAGCGCGCTGGGCACGGCGCTGTTGGCGCCGTTTGGCTGCCATGGCCTCAACCTGGCGGCGATCACTGCCGCCATCTGCACCGGGCGCGAGGCCCACGAAGACCCCGGCAAACGCTATGTCGCCGGTGTGGTCGGCGGCCTCTGTTACCTGGTACTGGGTATCTTCGGTGCGACCCTGGTGTCGTTGTTCGCAGCCTTCCCCAAAGAACTGATCGCCGCCCTGGCGGGTCTGGCCCTGTTCGCTGCGATTGCCGGCGCCCTGACCAATGCCATGGCTGTACCCAGTGACCGCGAAGCGGCGCTGGTGACATTCCTCACCACTGCCTCGGGCATGTCGTTGTTCGGCTTGTCCGCCGCGTTCTGGGGGCTGATTTTCGGCATGGCCGCGCACCTGCTGTCGAGTGCGCGGCGGCCGCCCCTTGCAACCTCACCCAGCAGCGCCCGGGAGGTGGCGCGCTGACCTGTATTCGCCACGCCTTATCTATTGATAACAACAATAAGAGCACACTGATGAAGCCAACCATTCATGCAACTCGTACACTATTGTCCATGGCTGTCGCCTTGGGTTGTGCCAGCCAACTGATGGCCGCCGAGGGCGGTTTTATCGAGGGTGCCACTGCCACCTTGCAGGCGCGCAATTACTACTTCAGCCGGGACTACTCGGACATTGTCGGCGCTAACCGGCAGTCGAAGGCCGAGGAGTGGGCCCAGGGCTTTATCCTCAACGCCAAGTCCGGTTACACCCAAGGGCCGATCGGCGTTGGCGTCGATGTCATCGGCCTGCTCGGGCTCAAGCTCGACAGCAGCCCGGACCGAGTCAACACCGGCCTGTTACCGGTGCAGGGCGATGGCCGCGCGGCTGATGAGTACAGCCGCCTGGAAGGCACGCTGAAGCTGCGTTATTCGAAGACCGAACTGCGCGTCGGCGAACTGCAACCCAACTTGCCGGTGCTGGTATTCAGTGACATCCGCCTGCTGCCGCCCAGTTACCAGGGCGCGAGCATCACCAGCGCCGAGATCAATGGCCTGACGCTGCAAGTCGGCCATCTGAGCTCCACCCACCTGCGCAATGAGGCCGGCGACGAGAAAATGCAGGCCATGCTCGGCTACGTGCCTCAGCGCCAAGTCAGCAGCGACGCCTTCAACTATGGCGGCGGCGATTACGCCTTCAACGACAAACGCACCAGCGTCAGTGCCTGGTACGGGCAACTGGAAGACATCTACCAGCAAGGCTTCCTGGGCCTGAAACACAGTGAACCCTTGGGCAGTTGGACCCTGGGCGCGAACCTCGGCTATTTCGACGCGAAGGAGGATGGCAAGAAGCTGCTGGGCAACATCGATAACCAGGCGTTTTTCTCCCTGCTGTCGGCCAGGCACGGCGGCCATAGCTTCTACATCGGCTACCAGGGCATCTATGGTGAAAGCGCATTTCCTCGGGTATTTGCCAACATCTCGCCGCTGGGCAACGAAGTACCGACCTATGAATTCGCCTCCACCGACGAGCGCTCCTGGCAGGTGCGCTACGACTACGATTTCGTCGCCCTCGGCGTGCCGGGACTGACCAGCACCGTGCGCTACATCACCGGCAACAACGTCAACACCGGCAAAGGCTTTGAAGGCAAGGACCGCGAGCGTGACCTTGACCTCGGTTATGTTGTGCAAAGCGGCACCTTCGCAGGGCTTGGCGTTCGGGTGCGCAATGCCATGGCGCGCTCCAACTACCGCACCGATATCGATGAGAACCGGCTGATCCTGAGCTACACCTGGACGCTGCTGTGAGTGACCTGGAGGCGAGTATGAGCAATAAAGTCTGGGCGCGATTGGCCCTGGTTGCAGCTGGCAGCGCAGTCGTGCTGCTCGCTGCCGACAACGGCATGCACCTGATATATGCCGGCGTCATCGACGCCTTGTTGCTGGCAGCGGCGGTGCTTTATCACCGTCAGCCAGTGCGGGTGATTGAAGTGCTCGTGCAGCAGGAGCCGGACTCGGTGATTGCCAGTGCGCCGGTTGCGCTACTGCCTGCGGCACCCATCGAGCCCGCTTGGCCGGGCGCTCAAGTGAAGGCGGCACTCGAACACTTGACTCAAGTGGTGCAGCAAACTGAAGACGACATGCGCTTTGCCAATCAGTTGGCGCTTGGTGCGGGCGAGCGGGTACAGGACAGTGCCGTGAGCATGCAGTCTTCGGCTGCCGTGCTTGGGGACCTTGATCAGTATCTGCAGCGCCTGGATCAGGTGTTCGATGAGTTGGGCAGCCAGTCGGTACGCATCGGTGCGATTGTCGGCAGCATCCAGGACATCGCACGACAGACCAACCTGCTGGCGCTCAATGCCGCGATCGAGGCTGCACGGGCCGGTGATCATGGCCGGGGTTTTGCGGTGGTGGCGGACGAGGTGCGCAATCTGTCGCGCCAGGCAGCGGACTCCAGTGCGCAGATCCGGCAGATCGCCACAGGCCTGGAAAAGTCGGCACAGGATGCCCGTCAGGGTCTTGAACAGCTTACCGATTCGACGCGTCTGGGCCTGGACAAGGCCGAGGTCGCGTTGCAGTCGATGGGAGAGTTACGCAGCGGTGCGGTCGCCAGGTTGGAAGTGGTCGAACGCATCATGCAGCGCTTGGCCAGTTTGCATGAGTTGGCACTGCAGGCAACCCGGATAGCCGTCTGAACAACGTGGCTTGCCGGTCTCTCAAACGCCCGAGCAAATACCCATCACCTGGTAGGTCAACTGGTGGGTTTGACCCTGATGGTCGATGTAAACCAGGGTCGCCGGTACGACGTCGCATGCAGTCGAGGTATCGGTTACCGAGATGATCCTGGCGATATCCAGGGATGGCGGTGTTGTGGCCGGGTTGCTTTCGGCGGCCATAACGGCGGTAGTGGTCAGGGCCAACAGTACGCTTAACAAGGTCTTCATGGTTTTTCTCCGTGGTGTTTCGATGGGTCAATCCTATTCTTTTACAGGTATGAATAAAGAGGGCTGTACTTGATGCAGCGTTACATCAGATGCAACAGTCGTTGCCGCTGGAGGGGTCATGGACTTGCTTAACAGCCTGCGGGTATTTGTGCGTGTAGCCGACGCAGGCAGCTTTACCACCGCCGCACAGGCGCTGGATTTTTCCACGGCGCAAGTCTCTCGGCTGGTGGCCGATCTTGAGCAGCACGTGCAGGCCCGCCTGCTGCAGCGCACCACCCGCCGCTTGAGCCTTACCGAAGCCGGCGAACGCTTCCTGTTGCGGGCACGGCAAATACTTGACGACATGGCCGAGGCCACCGCAGAAGCGCGTGGCGCTCACCTGGAGCCTGTTGGTCGGTTGCGTCTGCACTGTTTGACCGGGCTGGGCGTGCTGATGACGCCACTCATTGCCCGCTACTGCGAGCTCTATCCGGACGTGGTGGTTGAGTTGACCTTGTCGCAACGCAACCCCGACCCCCTTGAAGACGGGCACGACGTGGTCATCTCCATTGCCCAGGAATTGGCGGACTCACAATTCGTTGCCCAAGCGGTAGGGCGTATCTTCAGCATGCCTTGCGCGTCGCCTGCGTACATCGCGCGTCGTGGCCTGCCGACTCACCCCGAACAACTGCACGAACATTGCTGTCTGCGCATGCTCGACCCGTTGTACGGCGAGGAGTGGCTCTTTCGTGACGAGCAGGGTGAGCACGCCGTGGTGCCCGGCAAGACCTTTCAGAGCAACGTTGCCGAGGCGATGGTCAATGCGTCGGAGGCCGGGATGGGCATCAGCCTGCTGCCGTTCTACACCGCAACCCGATCGCTGCGCGAGGGCACGTTGCTGCGCTTGCTGGGCAATTACCGGCTCCGGGAGCGGAACGTCTATGCACTCTATCCTTCCAAGCGTTTTCTGGATGCCAAGGTGAGGACCTGGGTGGATTTTCTCAAGGCCGAGTTGCCAGGGCTTTTTTCCGGACATGAGCTCACAGCGAATGATGTTCGGCACTGGGGCGTGGGTTAGCCAAAAAGATCAACATCCAAAGAGAGTGTTGATATTTTCTTTCGTCCCGGCCTGCAGGGCGCCGATAGTCAGAACGCCACTTTCCAGCGGCGAGCAGGGGCCGAACCTCGAAGACAACGCCAAAAGCATGGGCGTGGTCAGCGGCGGTCCGGCGATTCGCTGGCTCGACGTGCGGGTCGAAGGCATGGCCTGAGCCACAACGAAGCCGAAGACGTATTGCCCGACGACGTGCGCCAGGGCACCGATGTCCTGCTCAACACCGTGCTGGCTCGTGCCCGTAGGGTTCAGTAAACGCAATCCCTGTGGGAGCGAGCCTGCTCGCGATAGCGGTGTGTCAGTCGACGCCCGAGTTGTTTGACACACCGCTATCGTGAGCAGGCTCGCTCCCACATAGGTCGTGCCGGATTCGAGATCTATAACGGACAGGTATTCACCCCATGCGCAGTTTTTTCCACCCCGAACAATTGCTCCACCATCCGCGCAGCTACTACTCCCGCGGCCAGATGCGCACGCCGCAGGAAGTGCCCGAACGCGCGCAGCGGCTGGTGCAGGCCTCTCATGCATTGGGTTTCACGGTCGAGCAGCCGGCCGATGCCGGGCTCGACCCACTGTTGGCGGTGCATGGTGTGCCGGGTTCGCCGATGAGCGCGGCGTCGGGGCGGGGGAGGGTTTCAACCTCAATCTGCCGATGGCCCATGGCGCCAGTGAGGCCGATTTCCTCGGGCAACTGGAGGTGGCGCTCAAGGCCGTGACGGACTTCGGTGCCCAGGTGCTGGTGTTGTCGCTGGGCTTCGATATTTTCGAACTGGACCCACAGAGCAAAGTGGCGGTGACGCGCGAGGGCTTTGCGGTGCTGGGCGAGCGGATTCGCAGCCTCGGCTTGCCGTGCCTGATCGTGCAGGAGGGTGGCTATCACCTAGAGAGCCTGGAGGACAATGCCAGGGCGTTTTTTGTCGGGCAGCAAGTGTGGCAGCTCTGATTTTTCGGCGTCTGTGATAGCGCCTTCGCGGGCAAGCCACGCTCCTACAACCTCTTGTAGGAGCGAGGCTTGCCCGCGAAGAACGATAACCCGGTCCACCTGACGGAACACAAGCGCTCTACGGCACTTGCCATAGCCCTGACGTTAACGTAAAGATTGCGGCAGGGCGCCGATGTTTGAAGGCGCAGGGCGACGACCCGGAGCGCTTGATGACGCTAATAAGAACAAACTCCCCCAAACTGCATCGCGAAGCCCGGCTGGCCCGGGAAAAACTGCACCTGGAAGGCGAAGTGCCGGACGGCGTGCTGCGGGCGGAAATCGACGCCTCCTGGCGACGCAGCCTCAGCCATGGCGTGCACTTCAATGCCAAGCATGAGCTGGCGCTGGAGTCAGGGGCCGGGCTGGACGTGCTGCTGGCCAGCAACCGTCTGCTGATCGACGCCGCGTTGCCGGCCATCGATTACCTGGCCGAGCGTCAGGGCAAGGAAGGGTTGATCCTGCTCGCCAATGCCGATGCCACCATCCTCGCCGTGGAAGGACGCGCCGACCGCCTCAAGGGCAGCGGCCTGCAAGACATCACCCTGGGGGCCTGCTGGAGCGAAGCCGTGCGGGGCACCAACGCCCTCGGCACCGCGCTGGTGGAAGCCCGGCCGGTGCTGATCGATTGCGGCGAACATTACCTGGATCGCCTGACCGATTTTTCCTGCACCTCCGTGCCGATTCATTGCCCGCAGGGCGACATCCTCGGCGTGCTCGACCTGACCCGCGAAGGCCCGCTGGGCCGCGCCCACGACAGTACCGCACTGCTGGCCATGGCGGTCAGCCAAATTGAAAGCCGGGTGTTCAATGCCAGCTATCCGGACGAAATCGTCCTGGCCTTCCACAGCCGCCGCCAATACCTCGAATCCCCATGGCAAGGCCTGCTGGCGGTGAGCCTGGGCGGGCAGATCCTCGCGGTCAGCGCCCAGGCCTGCCAGTTGCTGCATGCCGAACGTTCGGCATTGGTGGGGCGGCGTTGCGAGGAGTTCCTGGGCGTCGATGGCCTGCAACTCCTGGCACGTCTGCATCAGGGCGGTGCCGGCAGCCTGCAGACCGCCAAAGGCGAGTTCTTCTACAAAACCCTGCGCGCGCCGCAGCGAACCCTCAACGTTGGCACCCCGGCGCGCGCCCCGGCAAAAACCGCCAAGGCACAACCGGATCTCGAATCACTGGCGGGCAGCAATGTCCGCTACGCCCGTGCGTTGCGCATGGCCCGGCAAGGCCTGGCCAATGAACTGCCGGTGTTGCTGCTGGGGGAAACCGGTACCGGCAAGGAAGTCATCGCCCGTGCCCTGCACATGGCCGGCAGTCGCTGCGACAAACCCTTCGTGGCGGTGAACTGCGCGGCCATTCCCGAAGGCCTGATCGAGTCCGAACTGTTCGGTTACCGCGAAGGCGCATTCACCGGTTCGCGCCGGGGCGGCATGATCGGTCGCCTGCAACAGGCCCACGGCGGCACGTTGTTTCTCGATGAGATCGGCGACATGCCGCTGGCCTTGCAGGCCCGGTTGCTGCGGGTGTTGCAGGATCGCAAGGTCGCCCCGCTGGGCGCCGGCGAAGAACAGGACATCGACGTCGCGCTGATCTGCGCCACCCACCGCGATCTCAAGCGTCTGGTGGAGGACAAGCAATTTCGCGAGGACCTGTTCTACCGGGTCAACGGCATCAGCGTGATGCTCCCGGCCTTGCGCGAACGGGAAGATTTCGGTGCGCTGGTCGAGCGTCTGCTGGTCCGGCTCAACGCCCCCGGCGTGGTGCTGCACGATGACTTGAGCCGTTTGCTCGGCGCCTACCACTGGCCGGGCAACATCCGCCAGCTGGAGATGGTATTGCGCACGGCGCTGGCCATGCGCGAACCGGGGGAAACGGTCCTGACCATCGACCATTTACCCGACAGCATGCTCGACGAACTGACAGCGACCGAACGGCCCCAGGCCGGCAGCATTCGCGAAAACGAACTGGAGATGATTCGGCAGTCCCTGGATACCCACCAGGGCAATGTCTCGGCCGCCGCCGACGCCCTGGGCATCAGTCGCGCGACCCTGTATCGCAAACTCAAACAGTTGCGCCCATGATCCGGCGCCTGATTGTTCGGCTGATCGACAGCCAGAACCCTGAAGCCCTGCAATCGTCGTTGCACTGGCTCTACGGTTTCGTACGGCCCCATCGACTGGCGATTGCCGGTCTGTTGGGGCTGTCGGTCTGCGCGTCGGCGCTGGTGCTGGTGCAACCCTGGCTGACCAAGTTGTTGATCGACGATGGCCTGCTGGCGCGCAACTTCCCGATGCTGGTGCTGATCGCCGGGCTGATGATTGTCGCCGGGTTGCTGGGCACGGCGCTTTCGGGGATCAACCGTTACCTGCATACACGCCTGTCCGGACGCATGCTGTTTGCCCTGCGCGATGACCTCTACCGGCATTTGCAAACCTTGTCGCCGAGCTTCTACGGCCAGCGGCGCATCGGTGATCTGATGTCGCGTCTGGATGGCGACGTCGCCGAAATCCAGCGCTTTGCCGTGGACTCGCTGTTCTCGGCGGTGTCCAGTGTGATCGGCCTGGTGGTGGCGGTGGCGATGCTGCTGACCCTGTCATGGAAATTGTCGTTGCTGGCGCTGGTACTGATTCCACTCGACGTGCTCTGGCTGCGCTGGATGCGGCGCAAGGTCGAGCGTGATGTGCGGCAATTGCGCGAACGCTCGGCGGACATGTCGTCGTTCATGGTCGAAACGCTGCCGGTGATGAAGTTCATTCAGTCCGCCGGCCAGCAACAACGTGAAGCACGGCGTTTGGAGACCCTGGGCCAGGGCTACATGAGCCAGTTGCTGCGTCTGCAAGTCACCGAGTTTTTCACCCAGGCCGTACCGGGCACGCTGACCTCATTGTCCCGCGCCTGTGCGTTTCTGATCGGCGGTTACTGGGTGGTGCAGGGCACCTGGCAATTGGGTGCATTGATCGCGTTTTCCACTTACCTGGGCATGGCGGTCGGGCCGGTCCAGAGTTTGCTCGGTCTCTATGTGGCGGTTCAGCGTATGACCGTCAGCCTCGGGCGTGTCATGGAGTTGCGCGGTGAACAACCGACCGTGCTATCGCCAGAGTCGCCACAGCCGATGCCGACGTGCGGCGAGCTGCGTTTCGATGACGTGCACTTCAGTCATCCGGGGCGTTCGAGCACCTTGCGCGGTATCGAGGCGCGGATTCCCTATGGCTTGAAGGTGGCGCTGAGCGGCGGCTCCGGGGTGGGCAAATCGACCCTGATCGACCTGCTGCAACGTCATCACGATCCACAGTCCGGGCGTGTGCTGCTGGGCGAGGTGGACGTGCGAGAACTGGACTTGTTCCAGCTGCGCCGGCGCATTGCCGTGGTCAGCCAGGACATCGTGCTGTTTCGCGGCAGCCTTGCCGACAATCTGGCGTATGCCGTGCCGGATGCCAGCCGCGAGGCCGTCGCCGAAGTGGCGCGGCTGGCGCAACTCGACAGCCTGATCGCGTCCTTGCCCGAAGGTCTGGACAGCCCGCTGGGCGAGCGTGGTCAACAATTGTCGGGTGGACAGAAACAGCGCATCGCCATTGCCCGCGCGTTGTTGCAGGACCCCTTGATCCTGGTGCTCGACGAAGCCACTTCGGCAGTGGATGAGGCCACCGAGCGTGAAGTGATCGAGGCCATCGACCGGTTGTTTGCCGGGCGCACGCGAATTCTGATCAGCCATCGGCCCTCGACCCTGGCCGATGCCGATCTGCGCTTCGAATTGCTCGACGGCGTACTGGTATCGAAGACGGTGTTGCATGAAGCCTGAGCTACATGAAAAACAAGTGTTGCGCATTGGCGTGGTGGACAGTGGTCATTCGGCGGCGCAGCGAGGGCAGGTGATCGCCGGAAGGCGTTTCTCTCTGGTGGAGGAAGGGCTTGCCGAAAGCGACTTGCGCGACGATCCGCTGGGGCACGGCAGTGCCGTGATCGATGCCATCGGCCGGCGTGCGCCCTCGGCGCTGTTTTGCGTGGCCCAGGTGTTCGACCAGCGCGGCGTCACCAGTGCCTTGCAGATCGCATCGGCGATTGACTGGCTGGTGGCGCAGGATGTGCGCCTGATCAATCTGAGCCTGGGTTTACGTCAGGATCGCAGCCTGTTGCGCGCAGCCTGCGCGGCGGCTGTAGCGAAGGGTGTATTGCTCTGCGCGTCCAGCCCGGCCCAGGGTGAAGGTGTGTACCCGGCGAATTATCCACAGGTGCTGCGGGTCACCGGCGATGCGCGCTGCGCCGAACCCGAGTGGTCATGGCTCAACAGTGCCCAGGCCGATTTTGCAGCGTGCGTGCACGGTACCTATCCGGGCCAGTCGGGTGCCAGTCTCGGATGCGCGGCATTGAGCGGGCACATAGCGGCGCTGCTGGCGCTACAGCCTGAGGTGAGCAACGTGCAGATCATCGACTGGCTGCGGCAGAACGCGCGTTACCGCGGCCCTGAACGGCGCTTCGGGCCATGACGACTGTCGCGGTTTTGGGTGCCGGGCCGGCTGGCGCGGCGGTGGCCCTTGGCTTGCGGCGACTGGGTTATGCCGTGACGCTGGTCAGCGAGTGGCGCCGTTTTGCCGCGCTCGAAGGCGTTTCCCAGCGAGTGCTGGAGGCGCTACGAGGGACCGGCCTGCATCATGCGCTGGCGCAAGCGGCGCTGCCCTCCCAGCGCCAGGTGAACTGGAACGGCGAGCAGCATGCGCAGAATGTCGAGTTTCTGTTGGATCGCCCGACGTTCGATCGTGGCCTGCGCGAGGACTTGAGCCTGGCCGGTGTTGAGCTGATTGAAGGCCGGGTGCTGGCGGTACAACCCTGCGCGGGCGGACATCGAATCGAGCTCGAGGGGCGTCAAGCACTGCTCGCGGACTTTCTGGTGGAGGCCCGGGGGCGCCAGGCACCCGCCATCGGCAGGGGCCTGCGCGGGCCGGAAACGGTCAGCCTGCTCAATCGCTGGCAAGGTACGCCGGGCGACACCGCCAGTGCTGTGGAAAGCCTCGCCGATGGCTGGGCGTGGATGGCGCGCAGGGCCGACGGCCAGTGCTACTGGCAATGGACGGTGGACGTGGCCAGTGCCGAGCTGCCGGGCAAGGCGATGTTGCTCGAACATTGTCGGCAACGGCGGCGGGATTCAGCAGTGGCACGCCGTTTTTTCGGTGCCGAAGAAGAAGTCGATCTGCAGCTGCATGCCCGCAGCAGTACGGCGATCCTGAGTCCGCAGGTGTGCGGTGACGACTGGATTCGAGTCGGTGACGCAGCGATGGCGGTGGACCCGTTGTCGGGCAACGGCATCTTTCAGTCCCTGTCCTCGGCCTTGCAAGCGCCCACGGTGATCAACACGCTGCTGTGCAAACCCGAGCGTGCGGCGCTGGCGCAGCGGTTTCATCAGCAGCGGGTAGAGCAATTGTTTTTGCGCTTTGCACGCATCGGCCGGGACTTTTACGCCGACGAGCAACGCTGGCTCGATCAGCCGTTCTGGCAGGCCCGACGGCAGTGGCCGGACGCGCAAGTGGCCCATGCCGAAGCGGACTTCGCCAGGCTCAGGATCGATCGTGCACCGGTGCTGCGCGATGGCTTTGTCGATGAGGCCGAGGTGGTGATCACTGCGGACCAGCCGTTGGGGATCTGGCATGTGCAGGGGGTTGAACTGGCGCCGTTGGTGCGGCGGTTGCGCAACGAGCCGGCCGGGCAGGTGTTGGCGGGGTTGACGGTGGAGCAGGGGCGGATGGTCAGGAGTTGGTTGCTGGCTCAAGGTTTCAAGCCCTGAGTTTTGTATCGTTCGATCCGGCCTCATCGCGAGCAGGCTCGCTCCCACATTGGAATGCGTTCTCCTGTGGGAGCGAGCCTGCTCGCGATGGCGGCCTGGGGGACGCCGTCTATTACAACTTGATCAACACCGACTTCAACTCGGTGTAATGCTCGATCGCCGCATGGCCCATTTCACGCCCAACCCCCGACATTTTGTAGCCGCCGAACGGCAGTGCCGGGTCCAGGGCGCTGTGGCAGTTGACCCACACTGAACCCGACTTGATCCGTGGAATCATCCGGTGCACCGCGGCCAGGTCGTTGGACCAGATGCTCGCGCCCAGGCCGTAAGGGCTGTCATTGGCCAGGCGCAGCGCATCGGCTTCATCATCGAACGGAATCGCCACCAGCACCGGGCCGAAGATTTCTTCCTGCACCAGCGAGTGCTTTTGATCGACGTCGACGATTACCGTCGGCTTGACGAAATAACCCGGCCCGAACTGTTCGCCACCGCAGGCGATGGTCGCGCCGCTTTCCCGGCCCTTCTCGATATAGCCGTAGACGCGTTCCTGCTGGCGGGCCGAGATCAGCGGGCCCATTTCTACAGTCGGGTCCAGGCCGTTGCCGAGCTTCATGGCGTTGGCGATGCCGCTGATGTCCGCCACCACATTGTCGAAATGCTTGCGCTGCACGTACAGGCGCGAACCGGCGCAGCAGACCTGGCCCTGGTTGAAGAAAATCGCACTGGCGGCACCGGCGGCGGCGCTCGGCAAGTCGGCGTCGGCCATGACGATCGTCGGCGATTTGCCGCCCAGCTCCAGGGTGACCCGGGTCATGGAGTCCATGGCGATCTTGCCGATCTGCTTGCCCACGGCGGTGGAGCCGGTGAAGGTCAGCTTGTCCACCAGCGGGTTGTGGGTCAGGGCGGAGCCTGCGGTGATGCCGGTGCCGGTGACCACGTTAAACACGCCTTCGGGGTAACCCGCCTCCAGCACCAGTTCGGCCAGCTTCAGCGCGGTCAGCGGGGTTTCGTCGGCAGGCTTGAGTACCACGGTACAACCGGTGGCCAGAGCCGGGCCGAGTTTCCAGCAGGCCAGCAGCAACGGGAAGTTCCAGGCGACGATGGCACCGACCACGCCCACCGCTTCGCGACGGATGAAACTGTGGAATTGATCGTTGGGCATCAGCGGCGCCGACACATCGACCGTGGAGCCTTCGATCTTGGTGGCCCAACCGGCCATGTAGCGCAGGAAGTCGATGGCCAGTTGCACGTCCATCGCCTGGGCGACGGCGGCGCTTTTGCCGTTGTTCAGGCATTCCAGTTGCGCCAGTACCTCGGCATCGCGCTGCATCAGGTCGGCGAGTTTCCACAACAGGTTCTGCCGCTCGCGGGGACGGGTGCGGGTCCAGGCCGAGTCATCGAACGCCTGGCGGGCGGCGAGCACGGCACGGTCGACATCGTCCGGCGTGGCGCGCGGCACCACACATAACTCCTGGCCGGTGGCCGGGTTATGCAGGGGCATGGTCTGGCCATCGGCGGCCTCGACCCAGTCGCCGCCGATAAGCATGCGCGGGGCGCGCTGGATAAATGCCGTAGTGGCGGGAAGCAGGTTTGGGAGCGACATTGGCGAGGCCTCTTGTTGTTCGTGATGACAGGGCTTTCGCAATGGCTGTGCCAAGTGCCGCTCAAGGCCGGTTGGCCCTTGGCGGGCGGGGGTTTATCCTGATGCCGCGGCAAATCGGTGACCCATGGGGGTGTCGCAAATCGCGACAGTCGGTGAGACGACGAACAGCCGGCGCGCAATCTTGAGACGCCCCTTGGCGAGGATTAGAATTTTCTGGTTCGGTGGGTGAATGAGGGACCGTTTTCCCGGCATCACTTCTGGCGCGAGGGAGGTTGCAATGAACCTTTCACCTCTTGAGATTCAAAGCATTATTGAGCGTTGCTTTCTACCTTCGGTCTGCACGTGCAGCATGGCGCCGGATCAGTCCCTGACCATCCGGGTCTGCGATTGCATGACCGGCCATGTCGACCTGGTCGCTACCCACATACCGTTGTGGAAGCTGGATACCGTTCACGGGATCGCGACACTGGTGGCACAAATGAGAGAACAGATCGAATCCCAAAAGGGCGCTCAGCCAACGATCTTCCACTGAGTCTTCGCAAGCCGCGCCACGTCGGTGGTGCGGCTTGCCTCTATGGCTCATGACGCCATTTTTCGGCTAATTTCATCGAACGTGTCGCCATCTGCGCAGGCCAGCAATTTCCTCCCATCCTTGAGTGTCGCCATGAAGGTCACTTCGGTTTCCTTCTGCGCCAGCATGAGCCCGGCGAATGCGCCGATCGGCCCAAGCAGCATGGCGCCCGCCACACCGTAGCCGATGGCTTGCTGGATGTTGTTGAACGATTCCTCGTTGGCCACTTCGAGGTGTCGGAATTTCCTCAACGGGAGCTTAAGGCCGGGCCACGGGTACAACGGTGTTCTGAGGGTGAGAACACCTTCCCGATAATCTCCGTCACCTTGCAGAAAGTCCCCCGCCAGGACAGTGATGCTTGCCATTGTTCTTCCCCTGTCCGGCAAACGGTGAAACACCATTTCGCACCTGACCTGCAGGGGCGTCAATGGGCGGGCGATGAGCTGTTGCGACGGGGCGACTATGCTGTCTCACACTGCTACAGCTGTCGCGATATTAGACGTCGGCAACCGCGTCCTGGCATGGCTCAATGCAGGCAAATCAACGCAAGTGATTGATTAAAAAGCTTATCGGCAAGCTGGCACGCTCCGTGTATTGCTCATCGCAGACGTTTCTCTTGCCTCCGTCAGCGGTTCGCCGTTGGCGGTAGAAACCAAAAAAAACGATAAGCCACAAAAATAAGAACGCACCGTGCGAGGTTCGACGTTGATGAAGAGAAAACTCCGATCAGGCATGAGCGCCAGCCTGCTGGCCGTGGCCGCTTGCGTAGCGCTGCATTCGCCCTACAGCCTGGCAGCCCGAGACGCCCAGACCATCCTCAAGGAAACCTGTCAGGGCTGTCACACCCCCGAAGCCGATAACGCCCTGAGCCGCATCAGCCACCAGCGCAAGACGCCGGAAGGCTGGCTGATGAGCATCGCGCGGATGCAGACCATGCACGGTTTGCAGATCAGCGATGAGGACCGCCGGACGCTGGTCAAGTACCTGGCCGATACCCAGGGCCTGGCGCCGAGCGAGACCGATGGCGTGCGTTATGCCATGGAGCGCCGGCTCAACACTGTCGAGCAGTTCGACGAGAAGACCAGCCAGATGTGCGGCCGTTGTCACTCCGGTGCACGGGTCGCCTTGCAACGTCGTCCGGCCCAGGAATGGGAGCGTCTGGTGAACTTCCACCTCGGCCAATGGCCGTCGCTGGAATACCAGGCCCTGGCCCGCGACCGCGACTGGTTCGATATCGCTCGCAAAGAGATGGTGCCGATGTTGGCCAAGCGCTATGCGCTGGATAACCCGGCGTGGAAGAAATGGCAGAGCGTCGCGCCGAAATCCGATGCACTGGTCGGGGAGTGGAGCTTCAGCGGGCACATGCCGGGCAAAGGCGAACTCGCCGGTGTGATGAGCGTCAGCGCCGACAGTGGCGACACCTTCAAGGTCAGCGTCAAGGGCCAGTACGCCGACGGCAGTCCGTTCAATGGCGACGGCAGTGCCATTCTCTACACCGGCTACGAATGGCGCGGTAACGTCAGCATCGACGGCGTGACCATGCGCCAGGTGTTCGCCGCCCAGGGCAACGCCATGCAGGGCCGGATGTTCGAGGCCGAACACGATGAGCGTGGGCTTGATTTCGTCGCCGCCAAACAAGGTTCCAACCGTTTGCTGGCGGTGCAGCCGGGCTACCTGAAGGCTGGCAGCGAGACGGAAGTGACCCTGATCGGCAGCGGCCTCAATGGCAAGCCGAACTTCGGCAAAGGCATTGAAGTGGTCGAAGTGCTCGAGCAGAGTCCGCAGCGTATCAAGGTCAAACTCAAGGCCGCCGCCAATGCCCAGCCGGGTATGCATGAAGTCTCAGTCGGCACCCTGAAAGGCCCGAGCCTGTCGGTCTACAGCAAGATCGATGCGGTCAAGGTCGTGCCGGAATTCTCGGTGGCGCGCATCGGCGAGGGCGGTGGTTCGACGCCGAAGGTCCAGGGCCGTTTCGACGCGGAAGCCTGGGGCAAGGGCACTGACGGCAAGCCGTACCGCATCGGCGTGTTCCCGGCGCAGTGGAAGGTCGAGGCCTTCGACGACCGCGCCAAGGAAGACGAGGACGTCAAGTTCGCCGGCACCATGCGGGCCGACGCCGGCGTGTTCACACCGGGTGATGCCGGGCCGAACCCGGCGCGCAAGATGTCCACCAACAATGCCGGCAACCTCAAGGTGATCGCCGCCGTCGACGACGCAGGCAAGTCCCTGACCGGCGAAGGCCACATGATCGTGACCGTGCAACGCTGGAACAATCCACCCATTCCGTGATGCGTCTGGTTTCAAGGGTTACAGACACTTTTTCGGAATGAGCGCAGACCCCGCGACCGGGGTTTGCACAGGAGGTTTGCCATGGGCGCTATCTTGAATCTGGTCGAACGCAACCTGCACGAAGTGCGGGTCGATGCCGACCGCATGCTGTTTCACATCCCCAGCAGTTCGCTGTTCGCCAGCGATGAACTGACGGGCTCCATCATCGACACCTTGCGTGGCCCCGGTTGTACGTCGGATGACCTGGTCCAGCGCCTGGCCGCGCGTTTCAACGGCGAGGAAATCAACGAAACCCTGCGTGAGTTGATGGCCCTGGAACTGGTCAGCGACGGCTCGCCGCTGACGCCGGACATCGCCACCAAACGCGTCGAGCGTACCGCGATCAATACCGTGGTGCTGAACGTCAATACCGGCTGCAACCTGAGCTGCACCTATTGCTACAAGGAAGACCTCGACAAGCCTTCGGCCGGCAAGAAAATGGACGTCGAGACCGCCATCGCGTCGGTGGAAATGCTGCTCAAGGAATCCCCGGACGAGGAGCGTTTCACGGTGGTGTTCTTCGGCGGCGAACCGCTGAGCAATCGCAAGCTGATCGAGTACATGGTCGATTATTGCGAGAAGCGTTTTCGCGAGGCGGGCAAGTTCGTCGAGTTCGTCATGACCACCAACGCCACGCTGCTCACCGAGGAGACCGTGGACTACCTCAATGCCCACCGTTTCGGTTTGTCGGTGAGCATCGACGGGCCGAAAACCGTGCACGACCGCAACCGTATTACCGTGGGCGGGCAGGGCACCTATGACGTGGTACGGCGCAAGGCCGAAATGCTGCTGTCGCGCTACAACAGCCGCCCGATCGGCGCGCGGGTGACATTGACCACCGGTGTCACCGACGTCGAAACCATCTGGGATCACCTGTTCAACGAACTGGGCTTCGCCGAAGTCGGTTTTGCCCCGGTGACCTCCGGCGACATCACCAGCTTCAACCTCACCAGCGAAGAACTGGTGCAGGTATTCGCCAACATGAAGGCACTCGGCCGGCGTTACCTTGAGGCGGCGCTGGAGCACCGCAACATCGGTTTCTCCAACCTGCACCAGTTGATTACCGACATCCACGAAGGCCACAAGAAGGCCTTGCCATGCGGCGCGGGCCTGAAGATGCTGGCGGTCGATCACAAGGGCGAGTTGAACCTGTGCCACCGCTTCACCGGTTCATCGATGCCGACTTTCGGCAACGTCAACAGTGGCGGCGTGAAGCAGATGGAGTTGAACGACTTCCTGTCCCAGCGCCTGGACCGTACCAACACCGGTTGCAACGACTGCCGGATCCGCAACCTGTGTTCCGGCGGCTGCTACCACGAGAGCTACGCGCGGTACGGCGATCCGGCTCACCCCACTTATCACTATTGCGAACTGATGCGTGACTGGGTCGATTTCGGCATCGAGGTCTACACCCGGATCATGGCCAATAACCCTGCGTTCATCAGCAGCTACATCACTCCGCGCAAGGCTCACTGATATGAAACATCTCAAGGCAATCAATAACAAAGCGTTGAAGCTGGATCAGGCCGCGGACGAAAACCGCATCGAAGAAGTGGTGGCCATGAGCTCCGTGGCGGGGTGCGCCTCGACCACCGACCCGGGCTGGGAAATCGATGCGTTCGGCGGTGTGTCGTCGCTGTGCCAGCCGATGGAGGCCGACCTGTACGGTTGCTCCGACCCTTGCTGGTGGCCGGCCCAGGTGCCGGACATGATGAGCACCTACCCGGACTGGAACAAGGATGCACAAGCCTCCAACGACAACTGGCGCAACCTGGGCACTGTCTTCCCGAAAGACAAGTGATGCCTTTGAACGCCACGTACAAGAAGAAGGATTCCAGCATGCGTAACAAGAAAGCCTGCGGCCTGGCCGCGCTCGCCGTCCTGAGTGCCTGTTCATTCACTGTTCTGGCCGATGAAAACACCGCGCTGCAAGACGGTCACGAATACATGTTGACCACCAATTATCCGAACAACCTGAACGTGATCGACCTGGCCACCGACAGCCTGTTCAAGACCTGCAAGATGCCGGACGCCTTCGGTCCCGGCACCGTGCAGTTGTCGCCGGACCGCAAGACCGCCTATGTGTTGAACAATCACTATGCCGATGTCTATGGCGTCGAGCTGGACAACTGCAAACAGGTGTTCCACGCCAGCATCACCCAGAAGCCGGGAGAGAAGGCGCGTTCGATGTTCGCCTTCACCTTGAGTCACGATGGCAAGGAACTGTTCACCATCGCCAACCCGACGTTGATGCTCAACGATCATTACGAAGTGCAGCAACCTCGTCTTGATGTGTACGCCACCAACGCCGGCATGGATGCCAAACCCGTGCGCAGCTTCCCGGCGCCACGCCAGCTGACCATCATGCAAAGCGGTGACGACGGGACCCTGTATGTGGCCGGTGCGGACATCTACAAGGTCAATGTGCAGACCGGCAAGTTCGACGTGCTGATCCCCAGCCGTCACTGGAAGCGCCCGAACTACAGCGCGCCGGATGTGCTTTATGTGTGGAACCAGCAGACCTATCGCCATGACTTCTCGCTGCTCTACACCACGGCGAAATTCAAGGACAAGAAGCAGGACCCGGCCACCGCCGAGTACCTGTATGGCCTGTTCAGCATCGACCTGAAGACCGGCAAGACCGAAACCACCGACTTCGGCCCCCTGACGGAAATCTACTTCAGCGGCATGCGTTCGCCCAAAGACCCGAACCTGATGTACGGCGTACTCAACCGCCTGGCCAAGTACGACATCAAGCAGAAGAAGATGCTGCAGTCGGCGACGCTTGATCACTCCTACTACTGCATTTCCTTCAACAAGGACGGCAGCAAGATCTACCTGGCCGGGACCTTCAACGATGTGGCGATCTTCGATGCCGACAGCCTGAAACAGATCGGTAGCATCAAGATGCCGGGCGGGGACATGGCGATTACCACGGCGCAGGTGTTTGTCCGGTAATTGCTGACGCCTTCGCTGTAGGAGCCGGGCTTGCCGGCGAAGAACGATGACGCGGTTCCGAAAGGTAAACCGCGGCGTCTGGTTCGCGGGCAAGCCTCGCTCCTACAAGCGAAGAGACCCTCAAACCCCCGGCACCGGGCAACTCAAATCCCCCTCCTGGCATTTCAGGTACGTCTTGAACGTCTGCACCCGCGCCTTGGTCAATTGCGTCACGCAATTGCCATAGATCAGCGGGTACACACTGCCTCCCTCCACCGCGGATGCCGAGAACTTGCACTCGGAATCGCGAAAGGCAATCCACGAACGCTGCGCCCCCAACAGCAATTTCTTGCCGTCGGGGTTACCCTTGAGCCGGCTGGTGATCTGCTGGTACAGCGCATTCAACTCCTTGTCCGCCGCCGCATACTGCTGCGACGCACACTGGTTCATCGTGGCCTGGTCGGTGGCGTTATCGCAGTCCTCGGCAGCATGGGCCATGGAAGTGAACAGCAAAGGCGTCAGCGCCAGAAGCAAGCGTGGGTGCATGGGGGAAACTCACTGTAAAAGGGGCAATTCGGGGCAGTGTAGCCAAGTCAGCAACGATACCAAGGTCGCGATTACGACAGCTGGTACCCGGGATATACAACTTTTGCACTGGACATGTGGTCTTACAGGCCTACTGTTCATTACAGGAGGTGACTTATGAACCCAGCATCAGATCGCATCGAAAGGAAAATCGTGCTCAAGGCCAGGCGTTCGCAAGTCTGGCGCGTACTGGCCAATGCCGAAGAGTTCGGAAAGTGGTTTGGCGTGGCGTTGGCGGGCAAGCGTTTTGTCGCCGGCGAGTGGACCCAGGGACAGATTACTTACCCCGGCTACGAACATTTGCGCTGGAACGTGCTGGTGGAGCGGGTCGAACCGGAGCGATTGTTTTCGTTTCGCTGGCATCCTTACGCGGTCAATCCGCAAATCGACTACTCCCAGGAACCGACCACACTGGTGAAGTTCGAGCTGGACGATCACGACGGCGGCACGCTGCTCAAGGTCTCGGAGTCCGGTTTCGATCACATTCCCGATGTGCGCCGGGAAAAGGCATTCCGCATGGACAGTCGCGGTTGGGAAGAGCAGATGAACAACATCGAGCAGTATTTGACCGAAACCGCCAAAGCTCACGAGCGCCAGAATGACTGATTGAAAACCGGCTGAGGTCGCGAAATTCGCGGCCTCCAGCAGGAGTGCCGGTGGCATCTAAGGGTTTTCGGAAGGGGTGCCATAGCGAATGTCTTACACGCGGTAACAACTATGTCGTCTTTTGCGGATTGGATCCGATGCGTATTCTGGCCCCATCCACTGACGCACAGGGAGTGCTCAGGATCATGGATGATCGGCCATTTGCATGGAGTGCTGACGACAGGGAGTCGTAATGGTCTTGGAAAAACCCGCTTCGGCGGGTTTTTTTATGGGCGCATGAAAAACTCTGGCTGCATGAACCCCGATCACGTGGCCACCTTGTCAATGCCGGTCGAGTTTCGCTGCCGCTCGCTCGGTGATTTGTGCCCGTTGTCTCGACGATCCGGCGGCGCGTTTGCGGGCCTCCTCCAGGATATGGGCTGGCGCCGTTTCCGGGCTGCCGGCCTGGAACGGCGGGGCGGGTGCGTATTCCA
>NZ_JBNNVQ010000062.1:0-34555 GCF_050280625.1 Pseudomonas sp. NPDC089569 | reverse complement strand
CGCGGTGGCGAAGCCATCGAAGAGCAGGTAACTCCTTGGACAAAGATAACTGCGACTCAGGAAGAACCCTGGCCGAGACTGAGTGCAAAGAGCAGGAAAAATTCTTGTAGATGGTTGGATCGAAATTCAACATATCGTGCAGAGATTCTCAGTGACACAAGCAACACAGTGGCGCCACCTTAACCCTTTTTCCCAGACGTGCCAATGCTTCTTGCGAAGGTTTCTCGGTTTTCATGATCGACGGTGCGGCCTATTGTTTCGAAGGTCCGCAAACACCGCCGGATCGTCGAGAATTGTGCCCGGCGCTTTGAACCCGGCGGCGCGCCCCGGTAAGATGCCGGACAGATTTTTTCCACCTCGCTATTTCAGGACATCGCCATGAGCATCAAATCGGACAAGTGGATTCGCCGCATGGCGCAAGAGCACGGCATGATCGAGCCCTTCGTTGAGCGCCAGATGCGCGGCAGCGACGACAGCCGTGTGATCTCCTACGGCGTGTCCAGCTACGGCTACGATGTACGTTGCACCAATCATTTCAAGGTGTTCACCAACATCAACTCGGCCATCGTCGACCCGAAAAACTTCGATGCCGGCAGCTTCGTCGACATTCACAGCGACGTGTGCATCATTCCGCCGAACTCCTTTGCACTGGCCAGCACCGTCGAATACTTCCGTATTCCGCGCAATGTCTTGACCATCTGCCTGGGTAAAAGCACTTACGCCCGCTGCGGCATCATCGTCAACGTCACACCGCTCGAACCTGAGTGGGAAGGTCACGTCACCCTGGAATTCTCCAACACCACCAATCTGCCGGCGAAAATCTACGCCAACGAAGGCGTGGCGCAGATGTTGTTCCTTGAGTCCGACGAAGAGTGCGAAGTCTCCTACAAGGATCGTGGCGGCAAGTACCAGGGCCAGCGTGGCGTGACCCTGCCGCGGACCTGAGTCAGCCGTCTGACAAGCCGTGGGAATTCCTGGGCGAGCGTACACTCTATGGAGTGTACTGCTGCGATCCGCGCAAGGCGGTTCGGGCTATCGCCCAGGAGTGTTTTATGAAGATCGATCCGCGAGTAAGTGCCGAACTGGCAAGGCTTGAGCCCAATCAAGTGGGCGTGCTGGCCTGGTCCTTGTTGGCGCATCCTTCGGTGATCCAGGCCGGCGGGATCCCCGGTCAGCCAGACCCTGACACCCCCAACGAGCAACCTTCCGAGCCGGGCGAGCCTACCTTGCCGGATGAGCCGCCTCCCACGCCTGTCGCCTGATTCGATCCAGAAACAAATGTGGGAGCGAGTTCGCTCCCACAGGTTTTGCAGTAGACGTTACTTCAGGTTGCCACTGAGGAACTGTTTCAACCGTTCGCTCCGCGGATTTCCCAGCACGTCCTCCGGTGCACCTTCTTCCTCCACCAGGCCCTGATGCAGAAACAGCACCTGGCTCGATACCTTGCGGGCAAAGCTCATTTCGTGGGTCACCATGATCATGGTCCGGCCCTCTTCGGCCAAGCCCTGAATCACCTTGAGCACTTCACCCACCAATTCAGGGTCCAGCGCCGAAGTCGGTTCGTCGAACAGCATGACTTCCGGCTCCATGGCCAATGCCCGGGCAATCGCTACCCGTTGCTGCTGGCCCCCGGAAAGGAACGCCGGGTATTGATCGGCGACCCGTGCCGGCAGTCCGACCTTGTCCAGGTAGCGGCGGGCGCGGTCTTCGGCTTCCTGCTTGCTGCAGCCAAGCACCCGGCGTGGAGCCATGGTGATGTTTTCCAGCACGGTCATGTGGCTCCACAGGTTGAAGTGCTGGAACACCATGGCCAGGCGAGTGCGGATCCGTTGCAGTTCATCCGGATCGGCGACATGCATGCCGTGGTGATCCTTGACCATTCGGATCGACTGGCCATCAAGGCTCATGGCGCCGTCGTTGGGTTGTTCGAGAAAGTTGATGCAGCGCAGAAAGGTACTTTTGCCCGAGCCGCTGGCGCCGATCAGGCTGATGACGTCGCCGGTTTTTGCCTTGAGCGAAACGCCTTTGAGCACCTCATGATTGCCGTAGCTTTTATGCAGGCCTTCAATGGTCAGTTTGTACATGGAACAAGCATCCTCAAGGCGAAAGTAGGTAGCCGCTGCGATAGGCTTCGGCGCCCGCGACATGGGCAATCACCATGCCGGCAGTGGCCATGCGGCGCAGCGAGCGGGCGTACATCAGCCCGGCGTTGGTGCAATGGACGGGAGTGACGCGATCCAGGATCGGGTCAATGATTTCTGCGATCAGTTGCCCGGCTTCCAGGTACTGTCCAGGCAGTGCCGTGAACACCAGCAGCCCGCCGACCGGCGTGGCCACGGGTTCCACGCCCGCTAGCGGGGTTGCCGGATAGGGAAGCTCGGGTAGCGGCGCCGGTTCGCCGGCGATCGCTCCGTAGTGAGTCAGGTAGTCGATCAGCGCCTGGCTGTCGAGGCTGGCCAGCGGGTGATTGACGTCGCCCTGGCCGCGCAATTCGACGGTGACCGAAAAACTGCCCTGGGGAATGTCGAACTGTTCGCCGAAGCGCTCCTTGAGCTGCCACCACAATAAGGTGAAGCATTCGTCGAACGACTGGCCACCGGAGTCGGTGGCCAGCAGGCTGGCTTCGGAACCGATGTAGCGAGCCAGCGGTTCGACCTGCGGCCAGGCTTCCGGCGTGGTGTACAGGTGGGCGACGGCTTCGAAGTCGCAATGCAGGTCCAGCACCATGTCGGCATCGCAGGCCAGTTGTTGCAAGGTCAGGCGCTGGGATTGCAACTGGGTGCTGGCGGTCTGCCGGGCCAGTGCCTTGCGCAGGCTGGCGCGAATCAATTGAAGGTTGTGTTGCGGGTCGTTGCCGAGCCGACCTTCAATGTCGTTGCCCACTTCTTCGCTCAAATCGACGAACCAGCGGTTGAAGTTCTGCCCGCTTTCAAGCTCATAGCGGCCCAGCGGCACATCCATCAGCACTTGTTCCAGGCCGACGGGGTTGGCCACCGGCACCAGGACGATCTCGCTGCGCAGGCGACCGGCGGCTTCCAGCTCCGCCAAACGCTGCTTGAGATGCCAGGCCACCAGCATGCCGGGCAATTCATCGGCATGAAGGGACGACTGGATGTAGATCTTGCTGTTGGCCGGTTGCGGGCCGAAATGAAAACTGTGGATCTGTCGGGCTGTCCCCGGCAACGGGGCCAGCAGCTCATGTATCTGGTGGCGCATTTTATTCTTGGTTCCTGAAAGCGGGGTCCTAGTGGGTCGGCCCGAGGAAGGCCAGCCATCGGCGTTCGGCGAGGCGGAAAAGGCCGACCAGCGCAAAGGTGACGCTCAGGTAGATCAACGCGGCGATACCGAACGACTGGAACGTCAGGAAGGTCGCCGAGTTGGCGTCCCGAGCGACTTTCAGGATGTCCGGGATGGTCGCGGTAAAGGCCACTGTGGTCGAGTGCAGCATCAGAATCACTTCGTTGCTGTAGTAAGGCAGTGAACGACGCAGGGCCGACGGCATGATCACGTAGGCATACAACTTCCAGCCGGTCAGGCCGTAGGCCTTGGCGGCTTCGACTTCACCGTGGGCCATGCTGCGTATCGCCCCGGCGAAAATCTCCGTGGTGTAGGCGCAGGTGTTCAGCGCAAAAGCCAGGATGGTGCAGTTCATCGCATCGCGAAAGAAACTGTCGAGCAGCGGTTGCGCGCGCACGGCAGCCAGGCTGTAGATCCCGGTGTAGCAGATCAGCAGCTGGATATACAGCGGCGTGCCACGGAACAGGTAGGTGTAGAACTGCACCGGCCAGCGAATGTAGAGGCGCGGAGAAACCCGGGCAATCGACAGCGGAATCGAAACGAGGAAACCGAAGAAGATCGAGGCGCTGAGCAGCCACATGGTCATGGCCAGGCCGGTGATATTGGTGCCGTCGCTGTAGAGGAAAGGTTTCCAGTAGTCCTGAAGGAGTTCGATCATCGTACGGCCTCCCGTGTGCCGGCGGCGTAACGGCGTTCAAGCCTTCGCAAAATGATATTGGAGGCACTGGTGATCAACAGGTAGATCAGGGCAGCGAGTACCAGGAAGTAAAACAGTTGATAGCTGCTCTTGCCCGCGTCCTGGGCAGCCTTGACCAGGTCGGCCAGGCCGATGATCGACACCAGCGCAGTGGCCTTGAGCATCACCATCCAGTTATTGCCGATACCCGGCAGGGCATAACGCATCATTTGCGGGAATATCACGATCCAGAAGCGCTGGCCGCGTTTGAGTCCATAGGCGGTGGCTGCTTCGACCTGACCGCGGGGCACCGCCAGGATGGCACCACGGAAGGTTTCGGTGAAGTAGGCGCCGTAGATGAAGCCCAGGGTGAGCACACCGGCGCTGAACGGGTTGATTTCGATGTATTCCCATTCCATGTAGTCGGTGAGCGAAGTCAGCCACGTTTGCAGGCTGTAGAAGATCAACAGCATCAGGACCAGGTCCGGTACCCCGCGAATCAGCGTGGTGTAGCACTGGGCAGGCAGGCGCACCAGTTTGACTTTTGACAGCTTGGCACTGGCGCCCAGCAGGCCGAGCAGCACGGCCACCAGCAGCGACATCGCCGATAATTTGATGGTCATCCAGGTGCCTTCCATCAGCAGCGGACCGAAGCCCTTGAGGCTGAAGGCTGAGAGCCCCAGATTTTGTAGTAGGTTTTCGAACATAAATCAGCAACCTGATCGGATGAAAAAGGCGCCCATCGCGAGATGGGCGCCGGGCATTATTTGCCGCTGTACAGGTTCAGGTCGCCAAAGTGTTTTTTCTGGATAGTGGCATAGGTGCCATCATCGTGTAACGCTTTGATACCTTTATCCAAAAGCGCTTTCAGCTCGGTGTTACCTTTCTTAATGCCGACCGCCGTTTTGGCTGGCAGCAGCTCGCTGTCCACCGGCTTGCTGATTTCAAAATCGGCGCCCTGTGGCGACTTCAGGAAGCCCAGTTCGGCTTGCAGCATGTCCTGGATCCCGGCGTCGAGACGGCCGGAGGTCAGGTCGGCATACACCTGATCCTGGTTCTGATAGGCCTGGGTCTTCACGCCTGCCTTGTCCAGGACGGCCTTGGCATAGGCTTCCTGGATGGTGCCTTGTTCATAACCGACGGTTTTGCCCTTGAGCGTGGCTACGTCCGCAGTCACACCGGAACCTTTCTTGAATACATAAGCGGTTGGGCCGGAGAACAGCTCGCTGGAGAAGTCGATGACTTTTTCACGGGCCGGGGTGACGGTCATCGAAGAGATCACACCGTCGAATTTATTGGCTTTGAGGCCTGGAATCATCCCGTCGAAATCGCTTTCGACCCATTTGCACTTGACCTTCAGTTCGGCGCAGATTGCGTTGCCCAGATCGATGTCGAAGCCCATCAGGCTGCCATCGGCCGCTTTCGACTCGAACGGTGCGTAGGAAGGGTCAACGCCGAAACGCAATTCCTTGTATTCCTTGGCCATCGCGGAACCGGCAGCGACGCACAATGCCAGTGCAGAAAGGGTCAGCAATGCTTTTTTCATTATTCAATCCCTAAGAACCATTATGGGCGCTTGTGGCGCAGAATTATTGTTACTGGTAAGCGTAAGACTTAATGAAAGTAGCAATTTCCGAACCAGAGTGCCGAACAAGCGTTTAAAAGGCGTTCGGGAAATTGCCGGATGGGATTAGTGCACGAAAGTGGTCATCGTGAAAAGCCTGCACCGTTTCGAGGCGCAGATTACGGTCGTGAGCAGGGCTCAATCGTAGCGCCGGTACACGAACGAGCCTGATCAGGGTGACAGGCCAGTCAGCATTGAAGTTGACTGGCGCAGCACCATCGCGATCAGGCTCGCCCATGCTTTGTACGTTTACTTGCCCGGCGTCAGGGTCAATCGCTTGCTTCCATATACCTTGTCGAAGTTCTGCGGCTGCATCGGCAAGCTCATGTATTGCTCTTTGAGCCATGGCTCGATGCCGTTCAGGTAATTGGCACTGGCCGGGTTGCCGGATTGGCCGGTGGCGATCTGCGCGGTCAGCGGCTCGGCCTGGCCGAAATCGACGATAAAGCGCGCAACCGGCACCAGCGTGGTGTTGAAATCCTGACCCCAGGCGAATGCGGCAGTATTGAGCGTGGTGTGATCGCCGCCGGCCGGCAACGGACCGCGCACGGTCTGGCCGCTGGTGTTTTTCCACTCATAGCGGTGCAACTTGCCCCATTGCCAGGCACTGTGACTGCCACCCAACTGACTGTCGCCGGCGCTGATCGCGGCGGCCAGGCTGCGCGCCAGAATCGTCGGTTTGTCTTCTTTTTGCGCGGTGTGTGTGTCGTCCCAGAAAGGACTGTCTTCACGGCCGAGCAGGTGATCGGCCTGGGCGGAATAGGACAATTTGCCGTCGGCGACAAAGGCTTTCCAGGCCGGGCTGCTTTGCGGTCCCAGCTCATCAAGGAAGATCTGTTTCATGCTTTCCTGCAGGAACAATTCGTAAATTGCCGCATCGCTGGAGGTCGGAGCGAGCTTTCCATCGAACGCCATCAAGCGCGTCAGAGCTTCACGCGCTTTGTCGCGGTCCGGTGCCGGCAGGGCATCGATTGCTTGCTTGAGCGGCTGGTACATGCCCGGTGCCGTGAACATTTTTTTCAGTTTGGCGGCGAAGGTGGTGGTTTGGTCGTACTGCATGGCGATCAGGCTGCGGGTGTCATGTTTGCCCGCACCGGCCAGTTCCGCCAGGCGCTCGCCGCGCTCCGGTGCCGACCAGGAATTGGACAGCTGCATGCCGTAGCCGTGGGGAATGACCCGCTGGTTGGCGGTGCCGAGCCAGCCTTGGCTCGGGTCCTGATCGTAGGGATGCAGCATGGGGTCGGCGAATCCGTCCCAATCATAGCGAGACTCCCATCCCGGCGAAGGCAGCAGGCCCTCGCCTTCGCGGCGGTTCGGGTAGCGACCGGTCACTTGCCAGCCGATGTGGCTGGCGTCGGCAAACACCAGGTTCAAGGCGATGGCGCGGATCTCGCGGCTGGCATCCGATGCCCTCTCGGCGTTCTGTGCACGGGACAGGTCGAAGAACGCATCCAGGGTTTTATCGTCGGTGAAGTTCGGCGTTTGCAGGGCCAGACCGAAACCGCCGCCCTGTGCCAGGCCTTGGGTGCTGTTGAGCAATGGACCATGACGGGTCTCGTACACGGCTTCGCGGATCGGCCGCTGGCCTTTGACGAAGTAGGTCTCGTTGCGCACCATCGCCGGCTGCCATTTGCCGTCGGTCTCGTAGGCCAGGCCGTTACCCTGGCGTTTGATTTTTTCCAGGAACAGGTCCTGGTTGTCGCCCATTACGGCGGTCGTGCTCCACGCCACTTTTCCGTTGAATCCGCCCAGTATCATCGGCAATCCGGCGATGGTCAGACCGGACGCCTGGTACTTCGGCGCGCGAATTTGCACATAGTTGTACAACGACGGCACGCCCATCGGGCCATGGCTGTCGCTGGCCAGCAGGCTTTTACCACTGCGGCTGCGCTGCGGGGCGATGGCCCAGTTGTTCGACGAGGTAGCGCCCAGCAGATTCATGTCCGATAGCTGGTCGGTGGCTTTACTGATCTGCGCCAGGCCCGGCACTTGCCCGTCGAGCTTGATGCCTTGCAGTTTTTCGCTCTCGGCCAACGGCAGTCTGTCATCGGGGGCCGAAGGCGTCAGCCAGGCCAGTTTGTCGGTGGTGACCGTTTGGGCCAGCACCAGCGCGGAAATTTCTTCGGGCAGGTTGGCGGACTGGCTGAAATTGAGCAGGCAGAAAATCAGCGCCGAATCTTCAGGTTGCCAGTATTCAGGCTTGTAACCGCTGGCAGCGAGGTCGGCGGGCAGTTTGTCGCGGTAGCGGAACAGGTAGGCGTTGACGCCGCGGGCGTAGACTTCGAAGAACCGCTTGAGACGGGGGGACGACGCCTTGTACAGCTCGCCGGCGCTTTTCTTCAGATTGACTGCACGCATGTAGCGGTCGGCATCCAGCAGGTCCGAACCGTGCATCTCGGCCAAGCGACCCTGGGCCAGCAAGCGCAGGGTGACCATTTGCGTGATGCGGTCGCTGGCGTGCACGTAGCCCAGGGTAAACAGGGCGTCGTGGAAGCTGCTGCTCTCGATCAACGGCATGCCCATGGCATTGCGACGCACCGAAACGTTCTGTGCCAGCCCTTTGAGCGGCTGGACGCCGGACGTGGGCGGCAGGCTGTCCTGGGCATTGAAGTTCTGGCAGCCAGTCAGGCTCAAAACCCCTGCCACTGCTGCGGCAACGCCGAACCGGGGTAGAAAATGTGTAAGGGCTGGCGAGGCCATGGCAAAGCTCCTGCGGGGGGTAGCGTCAGTAAAGGCGCTACGTTAGTGAGCGGGAGGTGGGCGCGCAAGCGGGGTATCAGGTTATTTCAGGATTTGTCTGATAAGTTGAAAGATCTTCTTTCAAGGCTGCGGGAGAACGTTCGGCATGGAGCTTGAGGCAAACACGGCACTGATCATCATCGATCAACAGAAAGGCATCCTGCATCCCAGGCTCGGCCGCCGCAACAACCCCCAGGCCGAGGAGCGCATATCGGAACTGTTGGAGGATTGGCGCCGCCATGGCCGCCCCATCATTCATGTGCAGCATTTGTCCCGCTGCGAAGACTCGGTGTTCTGGCCGCAGCAGTCAGGGGTGGAGTTTCAGGAGCGGTTTGAGCCATTGCCTGGCGAATGGCTGATTCAGAAGCAGGTGCCGGATGCCTTTTGTGCGACAACGCTGGAGGCGGATCTGCGTGAAGCCGGGATCGGACAGTTGATCATCGTTGGCGTGGCGACCCATAACTCGGTGGAGGCCACGGCCCGAACGGCAGGCAATCTGGGCTTCGATACGTGGGTGGCGGAGGATGCGTGCTTTACCTTCGACAAGACCGACTTTTTCGGTCATCCCCATTCAGCCGAAGAGGTACACGCGATGTCGCTGGGTAATTTGCATGGCGAGTATGCGACGGTGGTCAATACGGCACACATCCTGGCGGATCAGAACCTGTAGGAGCCAGGCTTGCCGGCGAAGAACGGTAACGCGGTGTGTCAGATACACCACGGTGTCTGGTTCGCCTGTAGGAGCCAGGCTTGCCGGCGAAGAACGATAACGCGGTGTGACAGATACACCAGGGCGTCTGGTTCGCGGGCGAGCCTCGCTCCTACAGGCGAAGAACGATAACGCGGTGTGACAGATACACCAGGGCGTCTCGTTCGCGGGCAAGCCTCGCTCCTACAGGGCGAAGAACGGTAACGCGGTGCGACAGATACACCACGGCGTCTGGTTCGCCTGTAGGAGCCAGGCTTGCCGGCGAAGAACGATCACACGGTGTCACAGATTCTTGCGGGGCGATTCAAGCGGCGAAGGGCGTGTTCGCCCGAAGCATCAGGCGCCGTGGCACTTCTTGAATTTCTTGCCGTTGCCGCATGGGCAAGGGTCGTTGCGACCAACGTCTTTCAGGGCGTTGCGCACCGGCTCCTGGGGGGCGTGGTTGCAGTGGGGGCCATGAACATGACCATGGTCGTGATCATGATGGTCATGATCGTGGTTGCAGTCTGGACCGTGGACATGGGGTTGCTGGGTCATTGGTGTTACTCCGGTATTAGATCGGCGGGGATTATTACGCCATTACGCTCCAGGTGCACGTAGTGAGCGATGAATAAACCGGTTTCCATCTCGCCTTCCAGACGATAGGGAATGGAGTGCCCGGGGCTTTTCAGTTGTTTGACCAGGTCCTTGACCTTGGGCCACAGATTGGTACGGATCGGCACCCTGTAGGAACGGCTGGCTTTCGGGCCCACGGTAATCCAGTGCTCATGCTCGCCCTCGGCCAGCAGTATGTCGCCCAGGTGGACCCGATATTCCAGGCCGCGAACGGTCAAATCACTGTCGTCACGGTTATCGATGCGAAAATGCAGCACGAAGCGCTGCTCGAGCAGCTTGGCCCGTACCACTTCAACCCTGACCAGATGGACTTCCGGGTCCGGCGCATCGCTGCTGAACCAGGAAGCACAGCCATTGAGCGAGAGAGGCAGGAGCAAAGCGAGGGTCTGAAGTGTTCGCCGTCGACTGAGCATGGTGTGACTCCTTTTGAGGCCCAGTCTAGCTTCCCCTCATTAATTCAACTGCCGAAATAACCCGAGCAGCATTTCTTGAACTTCTGCCCGCTGGCGCAAGGGCACGCATCGTTGCGCCCGATGTCGAGTCGAACGGTGGGGTCGATGAAGTACCAGCGACCGGCGTTCTGGACGAAGGAAGAACGTTCGCGATGACTGTGTTCGCCACTGCCGTCGTGCCAGCGTGCGGTAAACGTGACGAAGGCATGTTCCGGCTGGCCACCGAGCACCTCGGAGCTTTCGACATCGAGCCCCAGCCACGTGCTCTGGGCGCTCCAGTCGCTGATCGATTGCCGATCCAGTCCGGCCTGTTGGGCGGGCAGGGTGGTGGCCACCAGGTAATCGATCAGGCCCAATACATAGGCGCTGTAGCGCGAGCGCATCAAGGCTTCGGCGCAAGGCGCCGGGTGACCGGCATGGTAATGACCACAGCAGGCATCGAGCAGGGTGCCGCTGCCGCACGGGCAAATGGATGTACTCATTGCTTTACCACCAATATTTTCCGAAGTTTTCCGGGTTGGCCCAGAAGCGCGAGTTGAGCCAGTCGGGCACTTGTTTGTAGTCGAGCAGATCGTAGGTGAACAGCGTCAGCACCTGCTCGTCGCGCTGGAAGCGCTCGCTGGCTTGCAGGGCCAGGGAGAAGAAGTCCGTTTCCTGCCAGCCACTGGCCGGCAAATCGGCCAGTACCGCGATGCGGCTGGCATTGAGGTTGCGAATACCGCCCAGCAGGTTCAGGCCATCACGCTTGGGCAGGTGTTCGAGGCAATCGACCACCAGCGCCAGGTCGAAGCGACGAGCCGCCAGATCGACTGGCAAGGCGCCGGGTGCTGCATGCGCAACGTCGCTTTCAGGGTGCGCGATTTTGAAAGCATCGAGCGCCGGGAACTCGCTGGCGCCGATCAACAACAGCCGCGCGGGGGCATATCGGTCCAGCAATGCGGCCAGCGCCTGTTGGGGCGTGCGCGAAGAAATACCTGCAATCATTGAAGTTCCTCAATCAGTTGCGCCAAGACTAGCCTGCCTGCAAGTTCGATCCTAGAGCGGATTTTTCATGCAAGTAACGATCGGCGATGAAGGCTATGAAAAACAGCAGTGGCCTATTGCTGGCGGAGATTAAAACTCCGGTCTTTACTCCCTGAATCGGTTCCAAGCCGATCCTTCAGGAGAAAACTAGATGAGCATAGTTCGGACAGCATTACCCCTGGTTCTGCTAACCAGTGTATTGACTGGTTGTGCAGGTTTGCAGAAAACCGACTGGCCGACCTGTGCGGCTGTCGGCGGTGTTGTAGGTGCGGGTCTCGGGGCAACCGAGAGTTCGTCCTGGGCAGGTTATGGTGCACTGATTGTCGGTGGTACCGCAGCGGCCTATTGCTGGGTTCACGGTGACGGCGATGAAGACGGCGATGGTGTGCCGGACAGCCGCGACAAGTGCCCGGGTACGCCTCGAGGCGTGAAGGTCGATGCCAATGGCTGCCCGCCACCTGCGCCAGCTCCAGTGGTTGAAGAAGCCGTGGTGGTCAAGGAAGAGACCATTGTCATCCGCGATGTTCACTTCCAGTTCAACAAAGCGACACTCACCGCGTCTGACAAACAGGTTCTCGATAAGATCGCCACTCGTTTGAAAGCGGAAGCTCCGACTGCCAGGTTGACCGTCACTGGCCATACTGACAGCGTGGGTAGCGATACCTACAACCAGAAACTGTCGGATAAACGCGCTCACTCCGTGGTTGAGTACCTCATCGAACAAGGCGTGCCGCGCAGCAACTTTGTGTCTGTAACCGGTGCCGGGGAAAGCCAGCCAGTTGCCGATAACAAAACCGCCGACGGCCGTGCACAGAACCGTCGCACGGAAATCAAAATTCAACGTTGAGTCCCACGCATCCGCGGCTTGTGCAGTCGTGGATGCGGGTCTTTACTCCTGTGTAACCGGCACCGGCCGGTGACACAGGAGCTTTCAAAATGAGCAAACTCACACGGACCGTCCTGCCGGTTCTGCTGCTTGGCAGCCTGATGACCGGTTGCGCTACTCACAGCGATGGCACTGCCCCCCTCAATCAACGCAACTGGCCGATCTGCAGCGTCATCGGCGGGCTGGTCGGTGGAGGCCTGGGTGCTATCGAAAGTGGCGGTTGGGCGGCCGGTGGAGCGGCGCTCGGAATCTTGAGCGGTGGTTTGATCTGTTACGCACAGGACGGCGACGAAGACGGCGATGGCGTTTTCGACCGGCGTGATCTTTGCCCCGGCACGCCGGCCAATACACCCGTGGAGCATCACGGTTGCCCGATGCCGCAATACCCGGTCAGCGAGAAACCTGCTCCGGCGGCGTCTGAAGTCATCACCCTGAGCGATGCTGGCGATGTCCTGTTCGCCTTCAATCAGTCCGACTTGACCCCGACCGCCATGAGCCAGCTCGATTCGATCATGGGCAAACTGCTCGATGCCGATGTGGTGAGCATCAAGGTCGTGGGGCATACCGATAATGTCGGATCGGATGACTACAACCTGGCGCTGTCGCAAAGACGTGCCAGCAGCGTCGCACAATACCTGTTGAGTCAGGGCGTGGCGCCCAACAAGCTGACCAGCGAAGGCATGGGGAAAAGTCAGCCGGTGGCCGACAATGAAACGGATGCAGGTCGGGCGAAGAACCGTCGCGTGGAATTGCACATCAATCGCTAAAACCGCGAAATAGAGCCGTCGATGGAGTAATTGCAGCGTTTCGACGGCCGTTCGGCGATCTTAATGAAGATTTTTCGTTTGCCCTCTGGCTTATCCCGCGTGGAAGCCGTTACTGTGCGCGCAAAGAATAATATTCATTTGGGGGGCGTATGAAGGTGCTTTGGGGGCTGGGGAAGCTGTTGACCCTGCTGTTCTGGTCGGTGGTGCTGGTGAACCTGCTCACGCCGTTTGTCCATCCGCTGCACTTGCTGGTCAACCTGGCCGGCGGCCTGTTGGCGGTTCTCCATCTTCTTGAGGTGCTGCTGTGCAATCGCAGCCTCAAAGGTCGTGCCCATCCCTGGTTCGACCGTCTGAAGATCGTGATTTTCGGCGTTTTCCACCTGCAATCCATTCCTACTCCCGCCGCACCGAAGGCTTCCCATGCGTAAACTCTGTCTGCTCGCTGCATTCATCAGCCCATTGGCCTGCGCCCAGGTGGTGAACGTCGAAACCAACTCGCTGATGCGTCTGCCCAATACGGCCAGCACCCTGCAACTGGAACGCCTGGAAGTGGCCGATTACGGCACCTTGCTGATTCCCTCGAACGTCACCGAAATCACGGTAGGCGAACTGCATCTGGGGCGTGAGGCGCGGCTCACGATCGTGCCCGGCGAACAGCCGCTGGAGCTGAAGGTCAGCCGTGCCCAGTTATCCGAAGGCAGCCAGATCACCTCGCGTGGTGCGCCGGGTACCTATCAGAAGGCTGCCCGTGCCGGACGCAATCTGAACCTGCAGATCAAGACCCTGAATGCGCGGCAATTGCTGGTGGACGCTCGCGGTGGTGCCGGTGCGCCGGGTTACGTCGGCCTCGACGGCGCCAATGGCCAGGCACCGGGATGTGCCTGGGGCCAGGCGGGGCAGGGTGCCGATGGCAGTGACGGCAGTAACGGTCAGCCAGGGGCCCCGGGGGCCTTGGTCAAATTGGCCGTGCCGCGGGACTATCCGGCCGATCAGATCAAGGTTCAGGTGGCCGGTGGAGCCGGTGGCCTGGCCGGCCCGGGCGGCAAGCCGGGAGCGGGTGGCAAGGCCAAGGGTTGCTTTATCTACAAAGCCGATGGCGGCAAGAGCGGTAAGCCTGGCCTTGACGGGCAACCCGGGCCTGCAGGCGCCGCAGGGGCGGTGACGGTGCAGCGGTTGTAACCCTCAGCGATAGTCTTCGCGGGCGATCCGACTTGCCCGCGAAGCTTTTAAAAGGCCAGTCGAGTCGCAGCAATCGTCACCACTGCCAGACCTACCAACAAATTGATCCCTACCAACCGACGAATTTTCCCCAGCACCGCCGCCCCGGCCGGCCAATCCTGTGCTTGAACAGCCGAGCGCAGCTCCGGCAGCATCAACCCCTGAATACGGATGAACAGCGCAGTCATCACCACGTACAAGCCCATCATTATCTGCACATAGCGTGGCGCGTTTTCGAACCCGGTAAAGTGCAGATTCAGCATGCCCACTCCACTGATGGGCAAAAGCACGACCGCGGCCCAGACCCAGCGGAAAAAACCTTGAAACACTTCCAGCCACAGCTTCAGCCGTGCAGGGCCTTCCAGTGCCTTGATCGCCGCGGGGCGCAAGACCATCCAGGCGAAAAACATGCCGCCCACCCACACCAGCGCGGCGAGGACATGCAGGCAATAAACAAGACTGAAACCGGTCATTGGGGTACTCCGTTCTGCGCGGGATTGATTAGCGGGGTATGATAGCGACCAAACCAAACCACTGAAAATTTATCCAGCGTTTTTTGCGCCCGACAATCCATGATCAGCACCGAACTCAAAACTACGATTCAGGGCGCCTATTCGCGTTTTCTCGAAGCCAAGAGCCTCAAGCCACGCTACGGCCAACGCCTGATGATCGCTGAAGTCGCCAAGGTCCTCGGCGACATCGACACCGACGATGAAGGTCGGCGTAGCGGCGAGCCCGCGGTTGTCGCCGTGGAAGCCGGCACCGGTACCGGCAAGACCGTGGCCTACAGCCTGGCGGCCATTCCCACGGCCAAGGCTGCAGGCAAGCGTTTGGTCATTGCCACGGCCACCGTGGCCCTGCAGGAGCAGATCGTCTACAAGGATTTGCCTGATCTGATGCGCAACAGCGGGCTGAATTTCAGTTTTGCCCTGGCCAAGGGGCGTGGGCGCTACATGTGCCTGTCCAAGCTCGACATGCTGCTCCAGGAAGGTCATGCACAAACCGCCACGGCGCAGTTGTTCGAAGAAGAGGGCTTCAAGATCGAGGTCGATGAAGCCAGCCAGAAACTGTTTACCAGCATGATCGAAAAACTGGCCGGCAATAAATGGGACGGTGACCGCGACAGTTGGCCGAATGCCCTGGAAGATGCCGATTGGGCGCGTCTGACCACCGATCACAGCCAGTGCACCAACCGTCATTGCCCGAACTTCGGCCAGTGCGCCTTTTACAAGGCCCGCGAGGGCATGGGTAAGGTCGATGTCATTGTCACCAACCATGACATGGTGCTGGCCGACCTGGCCCTGGGCGGCGGTGCCGTGTTGCCCGACCCGCGCGACACGATCTACGTGTTCGACGAAGGGCATCACCTGCCCGACAAGGCCATCGGCCATTTCGCCCATTACACGCGCCTGCGCTCCACCGCCGACTGGCTGGAAACCACCGCCAAGAACCTCACCAAGCTTTTGGCCCAACACCCGTTACCCGGCGATCTGGGCAAGCTGATAGAGCAGGTGCCGGAGCTGGCGCGGGAGATCAAGACCCAGCAGCAGTTCATGTTCACCGCGTGCGAGCAGATCGCCGACTTCAAACCCGGCGAAGACGTCGAGGGCCGCGAGCGACCACGTCACCGTTTCGTCGGCGGGGTGATTCCCGAGCACATGCGCGAAATGGGCATCGAGTTGAAGAAGGGTTTCGCTCGCCTGACCGATCTGTTCACGCGCCTGACCGATTTGCTCAAGGAAGGCATGGATGGTGAGGTCAACATCGGCATTGCCAGCAACCAGGCCGAGGAATGGTACCCACTGTTCGGCAGCCTGTTGTCGCGTTCCTCGGGCAACTGGGAGCTGTGGACCGCGTTCACCGTCGAAGATCCGGAAGACAATCCGCCCATGGCTCGCTGGTTGACCCTGGCCGAAAGTGGCTCGTTGTTCGACATCGAGGTCAACGCAAGCCCCATCCTCGCGGCGGAAATGCTACGGCGCAATTTGTGGAACGTGGCTTACGGTGCACTGGTGACCTCGGCGACATTGACCGCCCTTGGCACCTTCGACCGGTTCCGCATGCGCGCAGGCCTGCCGAAAAAAGCCGTGACCGCCGTGGTGCCGAGCCCGTTCCATCATGCCGATGCCGGCTTGCTGCGAGTGCCGAACCTGAATGCCGATCCCCGCGATGCGGCGGCGCACACGGCGGCGATCATTCGCGATCTGCCGGAACTGGTGGAGGGCTCGCGAGGCTCGCTGGTGCTGTTTTCTTCGCGCAAACAAATGCAGGACGTATTCGACGGCCTCGACCGCGACTGGCGCAAGCAGGTGTTCATCCAGGGCAACCTGTCCAAGCAGGAGACCCTGAACAAGCACAAGGCGCGGGTCGATGGCGGTGATTCGAGCGTGTTGTTCGGCCTGGCCAGTTTTGCCGAGGGTGTCGACTTGCCCGGTGCGTATTGCGAGCACGTGGTCATCGCCAAGATTCCGTTCTCGGTGCCCGATGATCCAGTCGAAGCGGCATTGTCCGAGTGGATCGAAGCCAGGGGAGGCAATCCGTTCATGGAAATTTCCGTCCCCGACGCCTCGCTCAAACTGGTCCAGGCCTGCGGCCGTCTGCTGCGCACTGAAGAGGACCGCGGCACCATTACCTTGCTCGACCGACGCCTGGTGACCCAGCGTTATGGCAAGGCGATCCTCAATGCGTTGCCGCCATTTCGCCGTGAAATTTCCTGATGCACCGATGGGCAAAACTGCCCATCGCGTTGTCTATCTCTCTGCCATCGCTTTTTCACTGGCCTGATGAGGTCGTTAGGGAGAGTTTCGTACTCATGATTCGCCGTTCGCTGCGCCGTTCGTTACCTGCCGCTTTTACCCTGCTATGCACAACGCCCTTGCTGGCGGCGCCCGCTGCCCAGCAGACACTGTTCAACTTTGTGCGTCCGGCCGACGTGGTCCAGGTGACGACTCAGGACGCGAGCCTGCCGCAATCCAACGCCGAACAAACCCCCGAAGGCGAAGTGCTGCGCCGGGTGACATTCAATCCGGTCGCCCGCCCGACGCTGCGCCTGACACCGCAGTCCGGGGCCTGGGACTGGTCGCAATCGGGTGTCATGAGCCTGCGCATTCAGAGTGCCATGAACTGGGCTGTAACCCTGTACGTGACGATCCAGAGCAACGATGGCAAGACCCTGGTCAGTCGCATCGACCTGCCGGCCGGTCCGGCGCAAACCCTGCTGGTACCGCTGCAACCGACCTCGCCGCTGAGTCAGGGCATGAAGGCAGGGCCGCCGATGCCGATGACGGTCGATGGCCAACGCATCCTGCTGGCCAGCAGTGCCGGTGAGCTGGACCGCAGCCAGGTGGTGTCGGTGAGCGTGTCGATGGATCAGCCGAAAGCGGCCCAGAGCATTTTGCTCGAACGTTTCGGTGTGCAGGACGCCGAGGCGGTGACCCATGCCGTTTATGGCGCCCTGGTCGATGCCTATGGGCAATCGACACGGGCCCGCTGGCCGGAAAAGGTCAGCAGCGATGAACAACTCAAGAACGCCGCCGCCAAAGAGCGGCAACAACTGAAAACCTGGCTGGCCGAGCGCGAAAAGGCACCCCTGGATCAGTATGGTGGCTGGACCCAGGGTCCGACTTTCAAGACCAGCGGTTTTTTCCATACACAAAAGCGTGATGGCCGCTGGTATCTGGTCACACCGCAAGGCCACCCGTTCTATTCGTTGGGGATCAATACCGTAGCGCCTGACGTCAATCAGACCTACGTGGCCGGTCGCGAGTGGATGTTCGAATCCCTGCCCAAGCCAGGTGAAACGCTGGCCAGGCACTTTGGCGAAGGTGACAGCCGTGGTGGCAATGGCGTCGATCAGGGTCGGGGTTTCAATTTCGGATCCTGGTACGACTTCTATGGTGCCAACCTGCAGCGTCTGTATGGTTCACCTTGTGCGCCGGGCAGCGATACCAGGGCCGGGGTCGCCGCTGCGGCGAAGGACGACGCAGCAGAGGCTACGGCGCAGAAGGCCGCCGAGCCGACGGTCGTCCCTTCGACGGCCGAAGCCGGTGTCGCCGAAGCCGTCAGGTCCGATGCCGATCAAGCGACGGCGGCGCGAGCACTCGAACAGGCGCCGATGCAACCCTGCAAAGCGGTTGTCGATGAAAAGCGCTGGGCCGGCCAGACCCTGGATCGCCTGCAAGCCTGGGGTTTCAACACCATCGGTAACTGGAGTGCGCCGGTGCTGGGGGACGCCGAGCGCGTGCCGTACACCTTGCCGCTGTCGATCGTCGGCGATTACACCAGCATCAGTACCGGCAACGACTGGTGGGGAGGCATGCCCGACCCGTTCGACCCGCGTTTCGCCATGGCCACCGAACGTGCCGTGGCCATCGCCACTCGCGATCATCGCGACGATCCCTGGCTGATCGGCTATTTCGCTGACAACGAGTTGGCCTGGGCCGGTCCTGGCGATGACCCGAAGTCCCGTTACGCATTGGCCTACGGCACCTTGAAAATGACCACCGATGTTCCGGCCAAGCGTGCTTTCCTCAAGCAACTGCGCGACAAGTACCGTAACCAGGCGGGTCTTTCCAAAGCCTGGGGTATCGATCTGCCGGCCTGGGAGCTGATGGAAGACCCAGGTTTCGTGCCGCCGCTGCCAAGCGCCGAACATCCGGAAATCGAAGCGGACTTCAAGTATTTCCAGAAAGTCTTCGCCGATACCTACTTCAAAACCATTTCCGACTCGCTCAAGTGGCACGCGCCCAACCAGTTGTTGCTCGGTGGCCGCTTTGCCATCAGCACACCGGAGGCCGTTGAGTCCTGTGCCCAATATTGCGACGTGCTGAGTTTCAACCTGTACACCCTGCAACCGCAGGACGGTTATGACTTCGCCAAACTGCGCAGCCTCGACAAACCGGTACTGATCACCGAATTCAACTTCGGCTCGACCGACCGTGGCCCATTCTGGGGCGGCGTGACGCAATTGGCCAAGGAGGAGGACCGAGGCCCGGCCTACGCCAACTTCCTCAAGCAGGCGCTGAGCGAACCGTCGATTGTCGGTGTGCACTGGTTCCAATATCTGGATCAGCCAGTGACCGGGCGCTTGCTGGATGGCGAAAACGGTCACTTTGGCCTGGTGGGCATTACCGACCTGCCATTCCAAGGCTTTGTCGACAGTGTACGCAAAAGCAACCTGGCGGCCGTCGATCAGTTGGGCAAGGAGGCGCAGAAGGCCGCCGCCGAAGGTGAAAAGGCCAGCCCCGACGCTGAAGGTGGGCGCCAGGCCGAGGCCGGTAAAGGACCGGGGAAGGGAGCTGGTGGGCATTCCGGTAAAGGCCATTAAGATTTAACCGCGTCATCGTTTTTCGCGAGCAGGCTCGCTCCCACTTTGAAATGCGTTTTTTCTGTGGGAGCGAGCCTGCTCGCGATGGCGTCATCAGCATCACCGCGAATATCAAAGTGACCACCCGGCCCGCCCCTGTTCCCAAAAACCTCAAGGGCTGGAACAATGCGGGCCACTTTGTTTTGCGTTGTCAGGGGAGTTGCGGGTGCAGATTCAGGGTCATTACGAGCTTAAGTTCGAGGCAGTGCGTGAGGCGTTCGCAGCGCTGTTCGACGATCCCCAGGAGCGTGGCGCGGCGTTGTGCATCCGCATCGGCGGAGAAACCGTACTCGACCTGTGGTCTGGCACTGCCGACAAGGATGGCGCGCAAGCCTGGCATAGCGACACCATCGCCAACCTGTTCTCCTGCACCAAGACTTTCGCAGCCGTTACCGCGTTGCAACTGGTCGCCGAAGGCAAATTGCAACTGGACGCTCCGGTTGCCCGTTACTGGCCAGAATTCGCCGCCGCCGGCAAGGAATCCGTGACCCTGCGCCAGCTGCTGTGCCATCAGGCCGGCCTGCCGGCGTTGCGTCAATTGCTGCCGCCCGAGGCGCTTTACGACTGGCAAGCCATGGTCGATGTCCTGGCTGCCGAGGCCCCTTGGTGGACACCGGGTCAAGGGCATGGCTATGCGGCGATCACCTACGGGTGGCTGATCGGCGAACTGCTGCGGCGCGCCGACGGTCGCGGGCCGGGCGAGTCCATCGTGGCGCGCGTGGCCAAGCCACTGGGGCTGGATTTTCACGTGGGCCTGGCCGATGAAGAATTCCATCGCGTGGCGCACATCGCTCGCGGTAAGGGCAACGTCGGCGATGCCGCCGCCCAGCGCCTGCTCCAGGTGACGATGCGCGAACCGACTGCCATGACCACCCGGGCGTTCACCAACCCGCCTTCGGTGCTGACCAGCACCAACAAACCGGAATGGCGGCGCATGCAACAACCGGCGGCCAATGGCCACGGAAACGCACGCAGCCTGGCCGGTTTCTACGCCGGTCTGCTTGATGGCAGCCTGCTGGAAAGCGAAATGCTCGACGAGCTGACGCGCGAGCACAGCGTTGGCGAAGACAAAACCCTGTTGACCCGGACCCGTTTCGGCCTGGGTTGCATGCTCGATCAGTCGGATGTACCCAACGCCACATACGGCCTGGGACCGCGAGCATTCGGGCATCCGGGCGCCGGAGGTTCCATAGGCTTTGCAGACCCGGAGTACGATGTCGCCTTCGGTTTTGTGACAAACACCCTGGGACCGTACGTCTTGATGGATCCGCGCGCGCAAAAGCTGGTGCGGGCTCTGGCCGCTTGTCTGTAAATCCTGCTTTGGGGCTGCCGGTTCGGAACCCGAAGACCATTTCAGTTTCAAACCCATTGTTTGTGCAGGTCGTAACGGCCTGATTTTTATGACTTCATTTTGTGGATATCCAATGTCAACCAAACCAACTCTCGCCCTGGCACTGTGCTTCGCTATTACCGGCTGCGCACAGAATCCGAAAAGTGACGCGGACGGCGGTAGCTGGTGGCCGTTCAGTTCTTCCGAGAAGGTCGCTGCCAAACCGGAAGTAAAACCTGAAGCCAAGCCTGTCGAAGTGGCCAAGGCGGATGCCGAGTCTGGCGGCAAGTGGTGGTGGCCATTCGGTGGTAAAGAACAAAGCACCGCCAAAGCCGTGCCGATGCCGGATCCGAAAGTCACCCAGGCCTGGCTGGATGACTACGAGCCGCGCCTGCGCACCGCTATCAAGGACAGTAATCTGCAACTTGAGCGCCGTGAAAACGTGCTGGTGGTGACGGCGCCGGTCGAAAGTTCGTTCAACCCTGATCGCCCGGCCATGTTGCTGCCGGTCACGCTCGGCCCGTTCACCCGTGTGGCGAAAATCCTCGAAGCCGACCCCAAGACAGCGGTACTGGTACTTGGCCATAGCGACACATCAGGCTCCGCACCCGCCAACGTGAAGCTGAGCCAGGAACGTGCTCAAGCCGTGGCGGCGATTTTCCGTCTCAGCGGCCTGCAGCGCGATCGCCTGATGCTGCGCGGCATGGGCGGCGAAGCCCCGCGTGCGGCCAACGACAGTGCAGAAGGGCGTGCCTTGAACCGTCGTGTGGAACTGTTGGTGACGCCACAGAACACCATGGTGGCCTTGCTGAGCAAGTACAACATGCCGGCTCCGGCGCCGGTTACCATGGTTGCCACACAAGCAGCCAAGCCAGAGGTCAAGCCCGTAACCCCGGCCCCGGCGGCCAAGAAAGCTGCAGTGCCAGCCACGAAAAAGGCGCCGGCCAAGAAGGCCACCGCCAAGAAAGCACCGGCCAAGACCGCGACACCGGCGAAAAAGCCAGTGCCGGCCAAAGCCTCTGCCGACACGAAAAAAGTCGCTGACGCCGATACCACAAAGAAGTGATCCGCTAACCAAAAGGAATGTGACATGACCAAGGCACTGGCTGACATGCGCCGCGATTACACCCGCGACGGCCTGACCGAGGCGCAAGCCCCGGCCGAGCCGTTCGCGCTGTTCCATCAATGGTTCGCCGACGCGGTGAAAACCGAGCAGGCACCGGTGGAAGCCAATGCCATGACCTTGGCCACTGTCGACCAGGACGGTCGGCCGCACTGTCGCATCCTGTTGCTCAAGGGGCTGGATGCCCAGGGTTTTACCTTCTTCACCAACTACGACAGTGCCAAGGGGCAACAGCTGGCTGCGAACCCGTTCGCGGCCATGACCTTTTTCTGGCCGACACTGGAGCGTCAGGTGCGCATCGAAGGACGGGTGGAGAAGGTGACGCCTGAAGAGTCCGACGCCTACTACCAGGTTCGCCCGCTGGGCAGCCGACTCGGTGCCTGGGCATCACCGCAGAGCCGGGTGATCGCCGATCGAGGTGAGCTGGAGGCATTGCTCAAGGATACAGAGCAGCGATTCAGCGACAGCCAGCCTCACTGCCCTGAACATTGGGGGGGTTACCGCCTGGTGCCGCAGCGCATCGAGTTCTGGCAGGGCCGCCCGAGTCGCCTGCACGACCGCCTCAACTATCGCCTATTGGGCGCCGACTGGCTTCTGGAACGCCTGGCACCCTAAGCCGTCTACCGTTCGGGATAACCTGCTGCCGCGGCTTCGAGCCATTGTGGCAGGTCTCTCCGCTTGATCTTTTGCACGTGAGCGTTCGCCAGTTGCTGGAGCATGAACGCTTTTTTGCGTTCGTCGTTACCGGCCAGAGCCAGCGCCAGATCGCGATCCATCCAGCGTTTGATCCTTACGTACAGCCACCAGTGGAAATACAGACCGGCAACGGTGGTGACGACAATGATAAAGTAGTCCATGAATTTCCTGTGCCTGCAGCGCAAATGGCGGGATTTGCCGCTACTTTGTGATGAATTCGTGAAGATGTCTGTACATGGCCTGAATCAAAGCAGTTTTATCAGAGCCATACCGTGACAGGCATCAAGCTGCAGCGTTTAATGATTACTTGTCCTTTGGAGTTGATGCTATGCGTAAGTCTGTCCTGCTGGTTGCTTCCTTTTCCACGATGGCGATGTTGCTCGCTGGTTGCCAATCGAGCCTGACCGGTGACTCCTACTCCCGTGACGAGGCGCGTCGTGTGCAGACCGTTCGCATGGGCACCATCGAATCCCTGCGTCCAGTGAAAATCGAAGGCACCAAAACCCCGATCGGCGGTGCAGCCGGCGCAGTGGTCGGTGGTGTTGGCGGCAGCGCCATCGGTGGCGGCAAGGGCAGTATCGTCGCTGCGGTCATCGGCGCAGTCGCCGGCGGCCTGGTGGGCTCGGCGGCCGAAGAAGGCCTGACCCGTACCCAAGGCGTGGAAATCACCGTTCGCGAAGACGACGGCAGCATGCGCGCCTACGTCCAGGAAGTTCAGCCAAACGAAGTGTTCCGTGTGGGTGAGCGTGTGCGTATCTCCACCGTCGGTGGCACCAGCCGCGTTTCGCACTAAGCGCGAATTCGGGTAAAAGAAAACCCCGATCGGGTGGAAGGAATCGGCGATGTATTGATCGTCGATTCAGTCCACCGGGTCGGGGTTTTTAGTGCCTGTTGCATTTTCGTATATTCGGTTTGGCAATTCAGAACTGCATCGGAATTTCAGCCGAGAATTCGTGCCCTGTTGGAGCTGTCGTCCTGTTCATTCTTTGAATCCTGGCAAGCCCTGAGCAGCACGCCATTCCTTTACCACCCGCGTAACGTCTTCCGCTGAGCCGCTTGAACCATCTTCGGGATAGTAGATGAGGTCTGTGCCATCTGGGTGGCCAGTGATTTCACAGAATCGTTCTAAAAGATTATCCAGCACATCGTCTGTGGTTGCTTTGTTGGCAGCCAGGATCTCTTCCATGAACCCAATGAACTCGGTTTCTGTAAAGTCGGCAATGTTATCTTTCAATTGTCTTGGGTCATCCGTTTCTGTGAATGTCGATGTGGTGCTTAGGGGTTACGACGCTAAGATTATCAACATCGTAGACATTTCCGCCCCTGGCTACTTCGTCAGTATGGTGCAATTCAAACGAGCTGCGTTTTCCTGTTCTGTCTCGGTATCGCGCCTTCGGCGCTTTGCCCTCACGCATGCGATCAACGTTATTATCCGTGAATTGACCCACCAGCCCACTTCCGGCCACTGCCTTCCAAAATGCTTGCCTGAAGCTATCGAAAGTGCCAAATTTTTTGCCTCGTAACTGATCCGCAATCCTTGTAGGAATTGGTGCACCAAGTCCAATACCAGCCCCAGCAAGCCAGACACCTGTCACATCCTGTCCTTGCCCTGTGACTATGCCGGGCTTCACGCGAACATTCATCACGATGTAGAGCGGCTGGACTCCAGAGTCAGCCGGGAACACCAGAATGAAATCTTTGTACTCGGGCGGGTAGATCGGGTTGACGATGATGTTATCCGCTTGTTCAGTGGGCGGATAAATCCAGATGTGTGGGGCCTGTGGTGCAGCTTCCAGTGGGGGAATCCCCGAGGTGTTGGAAGGGTCGACGGCGGGCGTCCATATGAGGGTTACACCATCGCCAAAGTCAGCCACTTGTTGGGAACCTTGTCGGACGAACTGGACGACAGGAATCATTTCCCAATCGGTGCGTTTCTGCGTGTTGTACCCGTACCCCTTCAAGGTGCCATCAGTCTGTTGCTCGACCTGCAATCGAACCCGTGTACGAGCTTGTTCAAGCGATTGGAGTTGTTCGTCTGTGTATAGGCTGCTATCACCCAAACTCGACGGCCAGAGGAGTGCCACCACTCCAGCCAAGGCATGGGCAGCAACCCCCGCAGTGGCCACTCCAGTGGCTTCGGCGGCAGCCCCCATGCAGAGTCCGCCGCACGAGGCTCCGGCAGAAGTGATAGCCGTTCCGCCCAGGGCAAGTGTTCCCAGTGAAGCAGGAAGGGCTCCACCACTGATTTTTTTGAGTGGTATGTTCCCGGTGCTATCAGTCTCACGCCCACCCAGCAGTGTGATCGCGCCATACGCGTCGGCAGGATCAGTGGGGATAAAGCCTGTCGTGTTACTGAAGTTGATAATTCCATCAGGCAAGTTGCAGGACTTTGCAAATACGCACCCTCGGGGCTGAGGAGAGGGCGGGGTACGCCTTTGTGCCTCCTGGCGCTCAAAAGCTTCAGTCTCGCGCCGATGGTTTGCGGCCAGGACAGCGGCATAAGCCTCTTGAAGGGCTTGATTCTCTTCTTTAGTAGGCTGCTTCCTTGGTAACGGCAAATAGTCCGGGCTCTCGGGAAATCCCAGCTTTTTCATTGACACTCCATGGTCTTGGGCATGTACGCCTGGCGGGCTCATCAATCGTCCCCATTTACAGGGGATGAATTACACCTCGCTACAGGTCCATCGGCAGCCCCTTTTGGGGGCTGCGCGACGTTAACCAAGGTGCTTGATGGTGGCTGTAGGACACGTCTGGAATGACGTTAGGACTTGTCGCTGTTTGTCAGGAGACCAGTGCGGTGCTTTTGCGGCTCGCCATCGCCGTCACCGCGTAACCGATCAGCGCGGCGAGTATCGAACCGGTCAGGATCCCCATACGGTCCATCCCGGCGTACTCGCTGACACCTGGCTCAAACGCCAATGAACCGACAAACAGGCTCATGGTGAAGCCGATACCACAGAGGATGGCCACGCCCAGTACCTGACCCCAATTGGCGCCCTGGGGCAGGGCGGCGATGCCCGACTTCACCGCCAGCCAGGTCAGGCCGAATACGCCAAGCGTCTTGCCCAGCAGCAGGCCGATGGCGATGCCCATCGGCACGTAGTGGGTGAAGCTCTCCACGGTCACGCCGCTCAGGGACAGGCCGGCATTGGCGAAGGCGAACAGTGGCAGGATGCCGTAGGCCACCCACGGATGCAGGGCATGCTCCAGGGTCAACAGCGGCGAAGGTTCGGCATTTTTCGTGCGCAATGGAATGCAGAAGGCAAGGGTTACGCCTGCCAGCGTGGCGTGTACACCACTCTTGAGTACGCAGACCCAGAGGATCAGGCCGACGATCATGTAAGGGCCGAGCTTGGCCACGCCAAGCCGGTTCATCCCGATCAATGCGGCGATGCACGCGGCGGCCAGTGCCAGCGACAGGGTCGACAGCGTACCGGAATAGAAGATCGCGATGATGATGATCGCCCCCAGGTCATCGATGATTGCCAGGGTCATCAGGAACAGTTTCAACGAGACCGGAACCCGTTTGCCCAGCAGTGCCAGCACACCCAGGGCGAAGGCGATGTCGGTGGCGGTGGGGATCGCCCAGCCGTTGAGGGCTGCTGGCGTGTCACGGTTGAGGAACCAGTAGATCAACGCCGGCACCACCATGCCGCCAATCGCCGCGGCGCCGGGCAGGACGATCTGGGACGGCTTGGACAATTGCCCATCAAGTACCTCGCGCTTCACTTCCAGGCCGATCAGCAGGAAGAAAAGTGCCATCAACCCATCGTTGATCCACAGCAGCAGCGGCTTGGCGATTTTCAGTGCGCCGATCTGGGCCACCACAGGCGTATCGAGCAGGCCGTTGTACAGCCAGGACAGCGAGGAGTTGTTGATGATCAAGGCCAGCATGGCCGCAGCGATCAATAGCAGACCGCTGGCAGCTTCCAACTGAAAGAAACGTGTGAAAGTGCTACGCAGAGGCAAGGGCGCTCTCCTTCGAGGATCAAAAAGGTGGGACACCCTAACCCGTACCGTTAGTTGTTAAAACAAAAGTTATATTCTTTTTTGTTATATGTCGTTACAAGGCGCTTGCCGGCACCGACCTGAGCCTAGCAGTTGCCGGCCGTATTGAACCCCAGCTGTACCTGTGTTTGATGTAGGTTTTTTCCTAAGCTGAAAGAAGAACAATCCTGGGAGACTGATCTCCTTTCTGCTCCAACGAGACCAACATCAATGAGCGATAACCGACAGTGGGCCCGCGAAGCCATCCGGATCATCGAAGCTGACTTCCAGCGCAGTGCCGACACTCACCTGATCCCTTTGCCGCTGCCGGGGTTCCCAGGCATCGACTTGTATTTCAAGGATGAATCCAGCCATCCCACCGGCAGCCTCAAACACCGGCTGGCGCGTTCGCTGTTTCTCTATGCGTTGTGCAACGGCTGGCTCAAGCCCGGCGCTCCGGTGATTGAAGCCTCCAGTGGTTCGACGGCGATCTCCGAAGCCTATTTCGCCCGATTGCTGGGGGTGCCCTTCATTGCGGTGGTACCGGCCAGTACGTCCAGGGAGAAAATTGCGCAGATCGCGTTCTACGGTGGCCAGACCCATCTGGTCGAGGATCCGACGCAGATCTATGCCGAATCCGAGCGTCTGGCGCGCGAGCACGACGGGCATTTCATCGACCAGTTCACCTACGCCGAACGCGCCACCGACTGGCGGGCGAACAACAATATTGCCGAGTCGATCTTCCACCAGATGCGTTTCGAAAAACATCCGGAACCGAGCTGGTTGATCTCCAGCCCCGGCACCGGCGGCACCACCGCGACCCTGGGGCGTTATGTACGTTATCGCCAGCACTGTACCCGCGTGCTGTGTGCCGATGCCGAGCGCTCGGTGTTCTTCGACTACTACCAGACCGGTGACGCCAGCCTGCGCCTGGACCACGGTTCGCGAATCGAAGGCATTGGCCGCCCACGGGTGGAAGCGTCGTTTCTGCCAAAGGTGATCGACGCGATGGTCAAGGTGCCGGACGCGTTGTCGCTGGCGGCTATGCACTACCTGGCCGAGCGGTTGGGCAGGCATGTCGGTGGATCGAGCGGGACCAACCTGATTGGCGCCTTGATCGCAGCACAGCAGATGAAAGCGGCGGGGGAGTCGGGCTCGATCGTGGCGATTCTGTGCGATGGCGGCGAGCGCTATGCCACCACTTACTACGACCAGAAGTGGCTCAAGGCTCAGGGGTACGAGTTGAGTGGCTTGATGGCGGTGGTGGCGGGGAGTGTCGAGCGCGGTGAGCCGCTGCCGGCATCGGTGCTGCGCGCAAACATCTGAAGTCGGTCACAGAACCTGTAGGAGCGAGCGGTGCGGCGATCCGACTTGCCCGCGAAGAAATCGACTCGATCTTTCAGACAGACCGCGTCAGTTTCTTCGCGGGCAAGCCTCGCTCCTACAAAAAGCAGGTCAAGCGTCGAGTCCGAGCATGTCTCGGGCTACCGCCTCGGCAATACGAATACCATCCACACCCGCCGACAGGATCCCGCCGGCGTAACCTGCACCTTCACCGGCCGGGAACAGGCCCTTCACGTTCAGGCTCTGTAATTGCTCGTTACGCGTGATGCGCAGCGGTGAAGAGGTGCGGGTCTCGATCCCGGTCAACACCGCATCGTGCAGCGAATAACCGCGAATCTGCTTCTCGAACGCCGGCAAGGCTTCTCGAATGGCTTCGATGGCGAAGGCCGGCAGGGCAAGCGCCAGGTCACCCAGGGCAACGCCCGGCTTATAGGACGGTTCGACACTGCCCAGGGCGGTGGACGGTTTGCCGGCGATAAAGTCGCCGACCAGTTGTGCCGGTGCTTCGTAGTTGCTGCCGCCCAGCACATAGGCGTGGGATTCCAGGCGCTCCTGCAGCTCGATGCCGGCCAGCGGCCCGCCCGGATAATCGACTTCGGGAGTAATCCCGACAACGATCCCTGAGTTGGCGTTGCGTTCGTTGCGCGAGTACTGGCTCATACCGTTGGTGACCACACGGTTCGGCTCGGAAGTCGCCGCCACCACCGTACCGCCCGGGCACATGCAGAAGCTGTAGACCGAACGGCCATTCTTGGCGTGGTGCACCAGTTTGTAATCGGCGGCACCGAGTTTCGGGTGGCCGGCGTATTTGCCAAGGCGTGCGCGGTCGATCAGCGACTGTGGGTGTTCGATGCGGAAACCCACTGAAAACGGTTTGGCCTCCATGTACACGCCGCGACCGTGCAGCATGCGGAAGGTGTCCCGGGCGCTGTGGCCGAGGGCCAGGATCACGTGTTTCGAATGGATCTGCTCGCCGCCGTTGAGTTCGACGCCGACCAGTTGCCCGTCCTCGATCAACACGTCGGTCACCCGCTGCTGGAAGCGCACTTCACCGCCCAGGGCGCGGATCTGTTCACGCATGTTTTCCACCACACCGGTCAGGCGGAACGTGCCGATGTGCGGTTTGCTGACGTAGAGGATTTCTTCCGGTGCGCCGGCCTTGACGAACTCGTGCAGGACTTTGCGGCCAAGAAACTTCGGGTCCTTGATCTGGCTGTAGAGCTTGCCGTCGGAGAATGTCCCCGCGCCGCCCTCACCGAACTGCACGTTGGACTCGGGGTTGAGCACGCTTTTGCGCCACAGGCCCCAAGTGTCCTTGGTACGTTGGCGCACTTCGCTGCCGCGCTCGAGGATGATCGGCTTGAAGCCCATCTGCGCCAGCACCAGGCCGGCGAAAATACCGCACGGGCCGAAGCCGACGACGACCGGGCGTACACTCAGGTCGGCCGGCGCCTGGCCGACGAATTTGTAGCTGACATCCGGTGCCACGCTGACGTTACGGTCATCGGCGAACTTGCGCAGCACCGTAGCCTCGTCGCGAACGGTGAGGTCGATGGTGTAGATGAAGCACAGCTCGGAGGACTTTTTGCGCGCATCGTAGCTGCGCTTGAACAAGGTGAAGTCGAGCAGGTCCTCGTCGTTGATTCCCAGGCGCTGCACGATGGCAGGGCGCAGGTCTTCATCAGGATGGTCGATCGGCAGCTTGAGTTCGGTGATTCGTAACATGACGGGATCCGTTTCGCGGGGCGCACAACTGCGCCAAGGCGTTTGAAGGCGGCGATTATAAGCCGCAAAGTCCGGTCCCGTGAGGTTTAAACGATCAGTCGTCGCGCGAACCGCCGAAATACCCGCAGCCGCGTTGCACCTGGCCGTTAATACGCAGTTCGGCGCTCATGTGCTGGATGCTGCCGGTGCTGCTGTCGACACAGCGTTGCGGCGCGACCCAAAGTTCAATGTGCTGATTGTTGGCTTCGCTGGTGAGGTTGAAGCGGCCATCGCCGAGTTGCTCTTCAACATAGGGCACCGCCAGTGAAGGCTGGCCAGCGCGTTCGATGGCCATGCCTTTACCGCTGACTTTCACGCTCCATTCGGGGTTGTGGCCGGCCGCTCGCAGGATCAACAGTTTGAAATTGGGGTCTTCGCAAGCAGTGTTCGAGCGTTCGACGCGGTATAGCTGTTGCAGGTCGAGCCGGCCGTCACCGCCACTGTCGGCCACAATCCGCCCGCGCAGGTCGGCGAACAGCTTGCCCTGTTTATCCGCAAGGTCAGCGGCTTGCTGCAGGACACTGGTACCGCCCGTATCGTTGACCACATACCGGCCTGGCTGGTTGCACGGCTGGAACACCAGCTTGCCGTCCGCTGCGGTCAACTGGCCTTGCATGCGGGTCTGACCTGCAGGAGATGCGCTCTGCTGCCCGACGTCAAGCAACTGGCAAGCGGCGAACAGCGGAAGCAGGGCAACGACAACTAGGGAACGGGCAACACGCATCTTGGGGTCTCCTGACAAGTGCCGCCACGTTACTCAGCCTGACCGTTCGTCACAAGGGGTTAGCCCACATGAAAGGTCTGGCCCGTTTGCAGGCCTTCAACGCTTTTGGCGTAGGCCAATGCCACATCAACCGCCGGAACTGGCTTGTAACCACGGAAGTAGGGGGCATAGCTGCCCATGGCTTCGACCAGGACTGTAGGGCTGATCGAGTTCACCCGCAGCCCGCGCGGCAGTTCGATGGCAGCAGCGCGGACAAAGCTGTCCAGGGCGCCGTTGACCAGCGAAGCCGAAGCGCCGCTGCGGATCGGGTCGTGGCTGAGTACGCCGGTGGTGAGGGTGAACGAGGCGCCGTCGTTGGCGTATTCACGGCCGATCAGCACCAGGTTGACCTGGCCCATGAGTTTGTCCTTGAGCCCCAGGGCGAAGCTTTCTTCGGTCATCTCGCCCAATGGCGCGAACGTCACGTTGCCGGCGGCGCACACCAGTGCATCGAATTTGCCTGTTTGTTCGAACAGTTTGCGAATCGAGGCGCTGTCGCTGATATCGACGTGAAAATCACCGCTGTTGCGACCGATGCGCACGATTTCGTGGCGTTGCGACAGTTCCTTGTCGATGGCCGAACCGATGGTGCCGCCTGCGCCGATCAAAAGAATTTTCATGTTGCCGTGCCTCTGTTGGGTTGGATGTGGCTTCAGTTTAGGTTGGTTTTTTCTGTTGATAAGCGCACTAATGGGCAACCTTTGGTTTTCTAATGGAAACAATCCATGAGCGAAATGGATGATCTGGCAGCGTTCGCGGTGTTGGTCGAAGCGGGTAGTTTCACCCTGGCCGCCCAGCAACTGGGATGCAGCAAGGGGCAGTTGTCCAAGCGCATCAGCCAGTTGGAGGCGCAGTTTGCGGTGGTCCTGCTGCAACGCACCACGCGGCGCTTGAGCCTGACGGCCGCTGGCGCGGCGTTGTTGCCACAGGCGCAGGCCCTGGTCGTGCAGGCCGAAAGGGCGCGTCAGGCGCTGGCACGGTTGAAGGACGACATGGCCGGTCCCGTGCGGATGACGGTTCCGGTGTCACTGGGGGAGACCTTCTTCGATGGTTTGCTGCTGGAGTTCTCGGCCAAGTACCCCGAGGTGCAGATCGAACTGGAGCTCAACAACAGCTACCGTGATTTGTCACGCGATGGCTTCGATCTGGCGATTCGCTCCGACGTGGCGATTGATCAGCGTCTGGTGGCACGTCCTCTGTTGTCCTGGCACGAGATGACCTGCGCCAGCCCGGCCTATCTGGAACAGCATGGTGAGCCGCAAACGCCCCAGGCACTGGCCGAACACCGTTGTCTGCTCAACAGCCATTACAGCGGTCGCGAAGAATGGCTATATCACCAACAACACCAATTATTGCGGGTCCGGGTGTCAGGACCGTTCGCCAGCAACCATTACAACCTGTTGAAGAAGGCTGCACTGGCTGGTGCCGGTATAGCGCGCTTACCGTCCTACGCCTTGTCTTCGGAATTGGCTGACGGGCGATTGCGCTGGCTTCTGCGTGATTATCAGACTCGGAGTACACCGATGTACCTGGTGCATCCCTATCAGGGTGGCCTGCCGAAACGTACGCAGGTACTGGCGGACTACCTGATGGAGTGGTTCAAGCGCAGTGGGGAGGCGTTGGCTCGGCTCTGACTCCAGTACCTGATCGTTCCCACGCTCCGCGTGGGAACGCAGCTCGGGACGCTCTGCGTCCCAAAAGCGGACGCAGAGCGTCCATTGAGGCATTCCCACGCGGAGCGTGGGAACGATCATCCAAAGTAGATTTAGCTGACCCACCGCTATCGCGAGCAGGCTCGCTCCCACAGGGATTTTTGCAGGCATAAAAAACGGCCCGTTAAGGGCCGTTTTTTTGTTTACCGCGAAGGCTTAGCCGCCGAGGTAGGCTTCACGCACTTTCGGGTCGGTCAGCAGTGCTTCACCGGTGCCTTGCATCACGACGCGACCGTTCTCCAGTACGTAGGCACGGTCAGCGATTTTCAGCGCCTGGTTAGCGTTCTGCTCGACCAGGAACACTGTCACACCGTCCTTGCGCAGCTGTTCGATGATGTCGAAGATCTGCTGGATGATGATCGGTGCCAGGCCCAGCGACGGTTCGTCGAGCAACAGCAACTTGGGTTTGCTCATCAGCGCACGACCGATGGCGAGCATTTGCTGTTCGCCGCCGGACATGGTGCCACCGCGTTGATTGAAGCGCTCTTTCAGGCGTGGGAAAAGTCCGAGGACCTTGTCCATCTGTTCCTGATAATCGCCTTTGGCGGTGAAGAAACCACCCATGGAGAGGTTTTCTTCCACGGTCAGGCGGGAAAATACCCGACGACCTTCCGGTACCACGGCAATGCTCTTGCGCATGATCTGCGAGGAGTCCTGGCCGACCAGTTCCTCACCCATGTAGCGGATGCTGCCGCTGTGGGCACGAGGCGAGCCGCATAGGGTCATCAACAGCGTGGACTTGCCGGCACCGTTGGCGCCGATCAGCGTCACGATCTCGCCCTGGCGGACTTCGACGTTGACGCTGTGCAGGGCCTGGATCTTGCCGTAGAAGGTGGAAACGTTTTCGAACTGCAGCATTTACGCTTCCCCCAGGTAGGCTTTGATCACTTCAGGATTGTCGCGGATCTGTTCCGACGTGCCGTTGGCCAGGGGCGTGCCCTGATTGATCACGACGATGTGGTCGGAAATGCTCATGACCAGTTTCATGTCGTGTTCGATCAGCAGCACGGTGACATTGTGCTCTTCACGCAGCACGCTGATCAGCGCCTTGAGGTCTTCGGTTTCCTTCGGGTTCAGGCCGGCGGCGGGTTCGTCGAGCATGAGGATCCTTGGGCGGGTCATCATGCAGCGGGCGATCTCCAGACGACGTTGCTGACCGTAGGCCAGGGTGCCGGCAGGACGGTTGGCGAACTCGCGCAAGTTGACCTTGTCCAGCCAGTACTTGGCGTAGTCCATGGCCTCGCGTTCGCTTTTGCGGAACGCCGGGGTCTTGAACAGGCCGGACAGGAAGTTGGTGTTCAGGTGGCGATGCTGGGCGATCAGAAGGTTCTCGACCGCTGTCATGTCCTTGAACAGCCGCACGTTCTGGAAGGTACGCACCACACCCTTGAGGGCGATCTTGTGGCCCGGCAGGCCGTGGATCGGTTCTCCGTCGAGCAGGATGTTGCCACCGCTCGGTTTGTAGAAACCGGTCAGGCAATTGAACACAGTGGTCTTACCCGCGCCGTTCGGCCCGATCAGTGCAACCACCTGTTTTTCCTTCACGGTCAGAGCAACACCATTGACCGCCAGCAGACCGCCAAAGCGCATGCTCAGATTTTCGACTTTCAGGATCTCGCGGCTCATTTGCGCAGCTCCATGTGTGGGCGTTGCATCGGCAGCAGACCTTGTGGACGCCAGATCATCATCAACACCATCAGGGCACCGAACATCAACATGCGGTACTCACTGAACTCACGCATCATTTCCGGCAACAGGATCATCACCACGGCGGCCAGGATCACACCCAACTGCGAGCCCATTCCCCCCAGCACGACGATGGCGAGAATGATTGCCGACTCGATGAAGGTGAACGACTCCGGTGTTACCAAGCCCTGGCGTGCGGCGAAGAAGCTGCCGGCAAAACCAGCGAAACTGGCGCCCAGGGTGAAGGCCGACAGCTTGATCACGGTCGGATTGAGGCCCAGGGCACGACAGGCGATCTCGTCTTCACGCAGCGCTTCCCACGCACGGCCAATCGGCATGCGTAGCAGGCGATTGATGACGAACAGCGCCCCCAGGGCCAGCAACAACGCAACCAGGTAAAGGAAAATCACCTTGTTGATCGAGTTGTATTCCAGGCCGAAGAACTCATGGAACGTCTGCATCCCCTCGGCGGCCTTGCGTTCGAAGGTCAGGCCGAAGAACGTCGGTTTCTCGATGTTGCTGATGCCGTTCGGGCCACCGGTGAGGTCGGTCAGGTTACGCAGGAACAGACGGATGATTTCACCGAAGCCCAGGGTCACGATGGCCAGGTAGTCACCGCGCAGACGCAGTACCGGGAAGCCCAACAGGAGGCCGAAGGTTGCCGCCATCAGGCCAGCAATTGGAAGGCAGATCCAGAAGCTCAGGCCGTAGTAGTGCGACAGCAGCGCATAGCTGTAGGCGCCTACGGCGTAGAAGCCGACATAACCCAGGTCGAGCAG
>NZ_JBNNVQ010000061.1:0-34906 GCF_050280625.1 Pseudomonas sp. NPDC089569 | reverse complement strand
GCGATGAAAAACCTGCACAGCCAGAAGGCCTGACTCTTACCCGAGGGGAAACACCATGGGATTCAATTGCGGCATCGTCGGCCTGCCTAACGTCGGCAAATCCACTCTGTTCAACGCCCTGACCAAATCCGGTATCGCGGCCGAAAACTTCCCCTTCTGCACCATCGAACCCAACAGCGGTATCGTGCCGATGCCGGATTCGCGCCTGGATGCCCTGGCAGCCATCGTCAATCCGAAGCGCATCCTGCCGACCACCATGGAGTTCGTCGACATTGCAGGCCTGGTAGCCGGTGCCTCGAAAGGTGAAGGCCTGGGTAACAAATTCCTGGCCAACATCCGTGAAACCGATGCCATCGCCCACGTGGTCCGCTGCTTCGAAGACGAGAACGTAATTCACGTCTCCAACAGCGTCGACCCGAAACGCGATATCGAAATCATCGACCTCGAACTGATCTTCGCCGACCTCGAAAGCTGCGAAAAGCAACTGCAGAAGGTTGCGCGCAACGCCAAGGGCGGCGACAAGGACGCCGTGGCCCAGAAGGCGCTGCTGGAGCAATTGATCGCTCACTTCACTGATGGCAAGCCTGCGCGCAGCCTGATGAAGAACATGAGTGTCGATGAAAAACTGGTGATCAAGGGCTTCCACCTGCTGACCACCAAACCGGTCATGTACATCGCCAACGTTGCTGAAGACGGTTTCGAAAACAACCCGCACCTGGACGTGGTCAAGGCCATCGCCGAAGAAGAAGGCGCCGTGGTTGTGCCGGTCTGCAACAAGATCGAAGCGGAAATCGCCGAGCTGGAAGAAGGCGAAGAAAAGGACATGTTCCTGGAGGCCCTGGGCCTGGAAGAGCCTGGCCTGAACCGCGTGATCCGCGCCGGTTATGATCTGCTGCACCTGCAGACCTACTTCACCGCTGGCGTGGAAGAAGTACGCGCCTGGACCGTCCGCGTCGGTGCCACCGCACCACAAGCCGCTGGCGTGATCCACACCGACTTCGAAAAAGGCTTCATCCGTGCCGAAGTGATCGCCTACAACGACTTCATTCAGTACAAGGGTGAAGCCGGTACCAAGGAAGCCGGTAAGTGGCGTCTGGAAGGCAAGGACTACATCGTTAAAGATGGCGACGTGATGCACTTCCGCTTCAACGTCTAACGTTATAGAGAGCGAAGCACCCGCCCAAGAAAAAGCCGCGTTTGATACGCGGCTTTTTTGTGCCTGATGAAACCCCATTCTGTAGGAGCCAGGCTTGCCGGCGAAGGCGTTTTCAATGGCGCCGCACGACGTGATGTCGTCTTCGCCGGCAAGCCTGGCTCCTACAGAATTTCTTTCAGGCCTTTTTGGTACGCGGCAGGAAAATCGCCAGCACACCGAGCAACGGCAGGAACGAACACAGCAGGTACACGTGTTCGATGCCGTGGATATCCGCCAGGTGCCCCAACAGCGCCGCGCCAATACCGCCAAAGCCGAACATCAGGCCGAAGAACACACCGGCGATCATCCCCACATTGCCCGGCACCAGTTCTTGCGCGTACACCACAATAGCCGAGAAGGCCGAGGCCAGGATGAAGCCGATGACCACGCTGAGGATGCTGGTCCAGAAAAGATCGACGTGGGGCAGGATCAAGGTGAACGGTGCAACACCCAGAATGGAGAACCAGATCACAGCCTTACGCCCGATTTTGTCGCCAATCGGTCCGCCGAAAAAGGTTCCCGCCGCAACCGCGCCGAGAAACAGGAACAGATGCAACTGCGAACTGGCCACCGACAGGTCGAACTTCTCAATCAGGTAGAAGGTGAAGTAACTGGTGAAACTCGCCATGTAGAAATATTTGGAGAACACCAGCAACCCGAGCACGATCAGCGCACTGATCACCCGCCCCTTGGACAAGCCATGTGTCGCCGCCTGGCCTTGCTTGAGTTTGAACAGGTTCAAGTGATTGGCGTACCAGCGACTGATCCGGTACAGCACGAACAGCATGAACACCGCGAACAGGCCGAACCAGGCCACGTGCCCTTGACCGAAAGGAATGATGATCGCTGCCGCCAGCAAGGGGCCAAAGGCCGAGCCCGCGTTGCCGCCGACCTGAAAGGTCGATTGTGCCAGGCCGAAGCGCCCGCCCGACGCCAGGCGTGCCACGCGAGAAGCTTCCGGGTGAAAGGTCGATGAGCCGATGCCGATCAGTCCCGCCGCCAGCAGGATCAGCGCAAAGCTGCTCACCACCGACATCATCAGGATTCCGATCAGGGTGCACACCGTGCCGGCGGGTAACAGCCACGCCTTGGGATGGCGGTCGGTGTGGTAGCCCACCCATGGCTGCAATAGCGAGGCCGTCAGTTGAAAGGTCAGCGTGATCAGGCCGACCTGGGTGAACGTCAGGCCATAGCTGGCCTTGAGCATGGGATAGATCGAAGGCAGCACCGATTGAATCAGGTCATTGATCAAGTGCGCCAGCGCTACGGCACCGATGATACGCATGACCAACGGGCTGCTTTGTGACGAGGCAGGCGCCGTTGTAGTGGCGGACTGAGCGTTGCTGATAGCCATTGGGTTTTCCGGACAACAGGTAAGTGCACACGGGCAGGTGCGCCAATGTGCCATTTTTCAGTGCGCCAGCGCTATCCCCTTAGCCTGCTAACGACTTCGACGCTCATCGCCTCGCGGTGATAGCCCATAGCCATGGTCTGAATCTTGCCTTGCTTATCCGCTTCAACGCGGCCCCTTACAAAGGGGACCGAGAATGGGAAGTTTCGCTACAGCGTCGGCCTACACAGCGGACGCGGTGCACTTCCGAGGCCTTTTAACGGGCACAGGTCGGGGTCACAAGCAACCCGATGCACGCCAAAGGTGCGTGGTGTCCAGAGGAGTCATGGGGCATGCAGGCTTTTTTATCACCGGGGATCGGATTGCTGGGCCGTTTTGGCTTCGCGCGCAAATTCCAGCTGTTGTTCCTACTGTTTATCCTGCCGCTGGCGGGCAGTCTGTGGATGATCGGCCTGGATTACCGCGACAAACTGAACCTGATTTCCGGCGAACGCGCCGGCGTTCGCCAACTGCTTGCCCTCGATGCGCTGGACAACCTCCTGGCTGCCCAGCGTGATCGCGCGGCACGTTGGCGCGCGACCGAAACCAATCGCCAGCCAACACCCGCCACCCTCGCCGCCATGGCCGCGTTCGATGCCGTCCAGCCCGCCGTTGCCCAGGCTGCATCGGACCTTAACGAAGTCCTGCATAAAGAAGGCGCCGAGGGCGAAACCCTGACCCGCTACCAGACGCTGAAAAATGCCCTTGATGGGCTGGACTCCAAGAGCCTTGCCGGCGTCGGCTGGTGGCCGGACGGCTATGACCGTTTCACCAATGCCTTGAGCGCCCTGCAAGCCTTGCGCGAACAGATCGCCATGGACAATCGCCTGACGCTGGCACCGTGGCTGGAAACCTGGCTGCTGACACAGATCTCCACCCAACACGCACCGGACCTGATCGAGCGGGTTGGCCGCCTGGCCAGCGTCGGGCAGGCGTCTGTCGTGTCCGGGCAATTCACCTTGCAAAGCCGCCTGCAACTTCGCGACTTGCGCAGTCGTATCGGTGATGCCCGGGACCAGTTGGTGAAAACAGCCGGCCTGCTCGAAGCGCGACTACCCAATGCGCTGCAAGCCTGGGCCGGGCAGTATCACGACAGTCTCAAGCGTCTCGATGCGGGCCTGAAGGTCATCGATGATGGCGTGTTCGGCGGCAGCATCAACCTCAAGCCGCAAGACTTCGAGCGCAGCCTGGATGACCTGCTCTCGGACCTTGCCACGCTGCGCCAGCAGTCGCTGGTGTCGCTGGACCAGCGCCTGGATGACTACCATGGCTCGGCGATTCGCCAGTTCATGCTCGTGGCCAGTGTGTTTGGCTGCCTGTTGCTGGTCGCGTTGTATCTGTTTGTCTGTCTGCAGGCATCGATCCGCCGCAGCGCCAGCGGTATTACCGTGCTGGCCGAAGCCTTGCGCGATGGCAACCTGAGCGTGCAAGTGCCGGTACAGGGTCGGGATGAACTGGCAGCCATCAGCAATGCCCTCAACGTTGCCGTGGTGCAACTGCGCACCAGCCTGCTGGGTGTCGATCACGAAACCCTGCAATTGAGTGACGCTGTGCAATCGCTCAATCATCACTCCAGCGACGCCCTGGGCGAAGTCGAAGCCCAGCAATTGCAGATCAGCCAGATTGCCGCCGCCGCGACGCAACTGGCCGCCACTTCCCAAGGGGTGGCAGAAAGCTGCGAACGGGCCTCCGGCAGCGCCCGGCACACCCAGCGCATCGCCGCCGACAGCAGCCGTGACAGCGTGCGCACGACAGCCAGCATCCAGCAGCTCAATCAGCGCTTGAGCGAAGCGGCTGCGGCATTGGGCCGGGTCAGCGAGCAAGGCCAGCAGATTCAACTGGTGGTCGACACGATTCGCGGTGTGGCCGAGCAGACCAACCTGCTGGCACTCAACGCGGCCATCGAGGCCGCTCGCGCGGGTGAACAGGGTCGCGGTTTCGCGGTGGTGGCCGACGAGGTGCGCAGCCTGTCGCAACGCACCCAGTCCTCGACCGCGCAGATCGCCGGCACGGTCGACAGCTTGCGCAACACCGTGAACGAAGCGGTCAGCCTGATGGAGTCCGCCTGCGGCCAGGCACAGTCCGACGCACAGGCCGTGACCGGCCTCGGCGAGCGTCTGGGGGAAATCGCCAGTGCGGTACAGGGCGTCAGCGACACGCTGGCGCAGATTGCCACGGCGGTCGACGAGCAAGCGAACACCGCCGACGAAGTCAGTGGCAACATCCAGCAAGTCGATCAGGCGGCGCTCCGTTTGCTCGAAGGCGCACGAGCAGTGAACCAGGCTGCCGATACCTTGAGCCTGGGCAGCAAGGCGTTGAGCAATAACACCGGACGGTTCCGCTTGAGCTGAAGCCGCGTGCCCAGGGGCGGTGAGCGCGGCGTTTCAGACGCCGATCACCGCCTCGGGGAAATCCCGTTCCAGCTCGGACTTCAGCCACTCGATGAACCACGCCACGTCCGCTGACAATTCGGCCGATGGCGTCAGCACTCGATAACTTTCCAGCTTCACTTGCGCATCCACCGCGCGCACCAGCTTGCCGGCATCGAGCTCATTGCGCACCAGCACTTCGTTGGCCAACGCGATACCTTGCCCGCTTTCGGCCACCGACAGCGCGTGGTCGTTGTTGACGTAGAGCATGTCCGAGTTGAGATGGATATCCAGGTCATGTGCGGCAAACCACAGGTTCCACCACTCACCATCATCGACGTGGATCAGCTCGTGTTTCACCAGATCGGCGGGACTGCTGATCGGATCGATGCTGGCCAGGTAACCGGGCGTGCAAATCGGAAAAACCCGCGGGCAAATCAGCGTTTCGCGCGAGTTGGCGTATTGCCCGTCCAGGCCGTAGACAATCCCCAGATCGGCGCTTTTTCCATCCACCTCGGTGAAGGTGGAGTTGGGTTCGATGGCGAACTTCAAACCCGGACGCAAATGCCGCATGGCCTCGATACGGGGCATCAGCCAGCGCTTGGCGAACCCCGGCACCACCATGATCCGCAGCCAGCGCTCGGCATGCCTGGGTTGCACGTCCTTGCCGGCCTCGACGATCAGTTGCAAGGCCGCTGCAATCTTGCGGTGGTACTTCTCTCCCGCCACCGTCAGGTTGACCCCGCGAGAGGTGCGCTCGAACAACTGGATACCCAGCCAATCCTCCAGCAGCTTCACATGGCGGCCGATGGCGGGCTGGGTCACGTGCAAGGCTTTCGAGGCTTCGACATAGCTACCCAACCTGGCGGCGGCATCAAAGGCACGCACTGCATTGAGCGGCGGCAAACGGTGATCAGGCATGATTCCGGACACCTACGGCTATTAAATTATTTAACAGTCTCTATGTTTAAATTGAAGTTTCGCTCCCCGCAACCCCTCACTGATAATCGCCCCACAGCAGAACAATAAAACAGCTGGTTTGACCCCAAAACGCATCTCGATCCTGCCCAAGAAAAATAAATATCCATGGCCCGACGGCGTCGCAGATTCCGGCGAAACCGCAGGCGATGGGGGAATCGGAGGTAACGCATGAATGCTGTGCATTCGCTGCAAACGCTGGCGGTGTCCATCCGCTCAGTGCGCAAAGTCTACGGTGATCCACACACCGGCCCCGTAGCGCTCAAAAGCATCGACCTGGATATTCGCGACAACGAATTCTTCACCCTTCTCGGTCCGTCCGGCTGCGGTAAAACCACGCTCTTGCGCATGATCGCCGGGTTCGAATTTCCCACCGAAGGCGAGATTCTGCTCTACGGCGAAAACATCGCCGACCGCCCGCCCTTCCAGCGCCCGGTCAACACGGTGTTTCAGCATTACGCACTGTTCCCGCACATGACCATCGCCGAGAACCTGGCTTTCGGCCTGGAATCGCACCCGATGGGCAAAGTGCTGGGCAAGGCGCAAATGGCCGACCGAGTGCGCGAAATGCTCGCCCTGGTGCAGATGGAACGCTTCGCCAATCGCAAGCCGACGCAATTGTCCGGTGGGCAGCAACAGCGCGTCGCCCTGGCCCGGGCCCTGGCGCCACACCCCAAGGTATTGCTGCTCGACGAACCGCTCTCGGCACTGGATCTCAAGCTGCGCCAGGCCATGCGCGAAGAGCTGAAGACCATTCAGGCCAAGACTGGCATCACCTTCATCTTCGTCACTCACGATCAGGAAGAAGCCCTGACCATGTCCGACCGCATCGCCGTGTTGTCCGAGGGCGAAGTGCAGCAGGTCGGCCGGCCGGAAGACATCTACGAACGCCCGCGCAATCGCTTTGTGGCGGACTTCATCGGCGAAACCAACCTCATCGAAGGCACCGTCACCCGGGTCGAGGACGGCACGGCCTGGTTCGCCGGGCCGGCCGGTCATCCGCTTCCGGCACTGCCTTGCGACGATGTTGCAGTCGGCACCACCGTCGCCTTGTCGGTGCGCCCGGAGCGCCTGCACCTGGTTCCCGCCGACACCGAGAACGCCTTGCCGTGCCGGGTCGAAACACAGATCTACCTCGGCACCGACCTGCAATATCAAGTCAGCCTGAGCGACGGCTCGCGCCTCACCGTGCGCACACCCAACAGTCTCGACCGCAGCCTGCGCTTCGCCACGGGCAGTCAGGCCGGCCTGCTGTTCGAACGCGCCAGTGTCAGCGTCCTGCACGATTGAGCACGAGGAGTTGCCATGTCCGCTTTACCGATCACCCAGACACTGGAACGCCGTCGAGCCTTCCAGAACTTCCTCGGCGTCAGTCCGGCGCTGACCGCCATCGGCCTGTTTCTGATCGTGCCGATCCTGATCGTCATCGGCTATTCGCTGATGGAGGCCAACCCCTACGGCGGGGTGAACAAGGTGTTCAGCAGCGACGCCTACACCTCGTTGCTGTTCGAACGTCAACTGGACGACAGCCTGGCCTTCGCCGACTCCTACCTGATCATCGCCCTGCGCTCCATCGGCATCGCCGCGCTGACGACCGTCGTGACGCTGCTGATCGGATTTCCGGTGGCGGTATGGCTGGCCATGCAACCGCCACACCGCCGTGGCTTGCTGATCTTTCTGATCACCGTGCCGTTCTGGGCCAACCTGTTGATCCGCACCTATGCCTGGATCCTGCTGCTGCGTAACTCCGGGGTGATCAACAACAGCCTGATGGGCCTGGGCGTCATCGATCAACCGTTGCCACTGCTGTATACCGACGGCGCGGTGTTGCTGGGGCTGGTCTACACCTACGCGCCCTTCGTCGTGCTGCCGATCTACGCCACCCTGGAAAGGATGGACATCCGCTTGCTGGAAGCCGCCCAGGACCTTTATGCCGGTCGTGTTCGTACGTTGCGCAAGGTGGTTTTGCCCATCGCCAAACCAGGCATTCTGGCCGGCGCCATCCTCACCTTCGTGCCTTGCCTGGGGGCCATGATCGCCCCGGAGCTGCTGGGCGGCGGCACGAAGATGATGCTGGGCAACCTGATCTTCCGGCAGTTCAGCGATGCCCGTAACTGGCCTTTCGGCGCGGCACTTTCGCTGGTGTTGATGACGGCAGTCATGCTGGTACTGACGGTCTACGCCCTGCGTGCCGAGCGCCAGCGCATCGCCAAAGGAGGTGTGTGATGATCGGCCCATTCAAACGCAAAGGCCTGGGCGTACAGGACTTCCCGGGGTTCGGCGGCTTCAGTTTCCTGTTCTACCTGTACCTCTACGCACCGATCGTGGTGCTGGTGGTGTACTCGTTCAACGCCAATCAATCGGCAACGGTATGGACCGGTTTCAGCCTCGATTGGTATCGGGCGGCCTTCGCCAACCAGGCCCTGCGCCAGGCGGCCGGCAACAGCCTGTTGATCGCCGTTTGCGCCAGCATGATCGCCACGGTCATTGCCACCCTCGCCGCCCTCGGCACTTCACGGGGAGCAAAATTCAAGGGGCTGCAGTTGTCCATGGGCGCAATCATGTTGCCTTTGGTCCTGCCGGAAATCGTGGTCGGTGTCGCCACCCTCGCACTGTTCTCCACCATTGGCCTGTCCCTGGGCTACGGCAATCTGATCATCGCCCATACGGTGTTCTGCATTCCCTTCGCCTTCCTGCCGATCCGCGCCCGGCTGAACGATATGGACCTGTCTCTGGAGCAAGCCTCGGCCGACCTGTACGCCGGACCATGGCGGACCTTCCGCAAGGTCACCCTGCCGCTGCTGATGCCGGGGATTTTCTCCGGGTTGATGCTGGCCTTCATCGTGTCCCTGGATAACTTCGTGATCTCGATGATGGTCTCCCAGGCGGGCACCACCACCTTGCCGATCTTCATCTTCGGCCTGTTACGCATGGGTGTGACACCCGATGTCAACGCCGTGTCGAGCCTGATCCTGGGCGTCTCGGTGCTGTTCGTCAGTCTCTCTTACCTGTTGGGCAAAAAGAACGCCTGATCTTTCCAAGTACTGTGGGGAAATAGCATGAGCAAGTTGATTGCAAGCATCGGCACCTCGTTGTTCCTGACATTGCCACTGGCTATGGCCGGTAGCGCTCAGGCCGCGGAAAAACTCAATGTGGTGAGCTGGAGCGGCTACTTTTCGCCGGAGATTCTCGCCAAGTTCCAGAAGCAGACCGGCATCGAAGTCACCGTCGACTCCTACGACTCCAACGAAACCCTGCTGGCCAAATTGAAACAGGGCGGCGCGGGTTATGACGTGGCGATTCCCTCGCATCAGTTCATCCCCATCCTGATCAAGGAAAAGCTGCTCGAGCGCTTCGACCCGGTCAATGAGCCCTACTACGCCGGTATCGTCGACAACCTGAAAAAACCGACGTGGGACCCGGAGGGCGCCTATTCCGTGCCATTCATCTGGGGCACCACCAGCGTGGTGCTCGATACCGGGCGCTACAAAGGCCCTGCCGACAGCTACAAGGTGCTTTATGAGCCGCCAGCCGAGCTGCAGGGACGAATCAACATGTTCGATTCGGTCAGCGACATGGTCGACATGGCCAGCCTGTACCTGAACATCCCGCTGTGCAGTGAAGACCCGAAACAGATGCAGCAGGTGCTGACCCTGCTCAAGGCGCAGAAGCCGTTCGTCAAAACCTACAGCTCAAAGGCTGGCTCGATCCGCGAAAACCTCGCCTCGGGCGAAATCGACATGTCGACGTTCTGGGGTGGCTCGTCGATGCGCGCGCGGGAAATGAAACCGAGCCTGAAATACCTGTACCCGAAAGAAGGCGTGCTGGCCTGGGTCGACAACATGGTGATCCCGACGGGCAGCAAGAACCCGGCCAATGCCAAGGCGTTCATCGCATTCCTCAGCCAGCCTGAAAACGCCGCGATGACCCAGAACTTCCTCAAGCACCAGAGCCCGATCAAAGGGGTGGAACCCTTCCTTGATGCAAACCTCAAGGACGCCCCGGAGCTGCACATTCCCGAGGGCACTCAGGTGGTGTTCAGCAAGACCTGCGGCGAAGGCGCGATCCGCCTGTCCGACCGTCTCTGGACCAGCCTGATGCGTTGACACCTGTCGCCCCGGCGTCATGACGGGGCGTTTCTCCAGCCGTCTCAAAGGCAGCGTTGCAATGAACACTAACAACATCAGCGAACTGGTCCTGCTGCAGGCCCATGAACTCGCCGAACGCATCCGCCTGCGCCAGGTATCCTGCCGGGAAGTGATGCAGACTTATCTTGCCCATATCGAACGCTACAACCCCAAGGTCAATGCGCTGGTCAGCCTGCAAGATCCGCAGGACCTGCTGGCCCAGGCCGATCTGCGCGATGCGCAACTGGCGCGTGGCCAATACCTGGGCTGGATGCACGGCCTGCCCCACGCCATCAAGGACCTGTCGCTGACCCAAGGCATCCGCACCACGCTGGGTTCGCCGCTGTACAAGGATTTTGTCCCCGAACGCGACGGCATCATGGTGGAGCGGATCAAGGCGGCCGGCGCGATCATCATCGGCAAGAGCAACACCCCGGAGTTCGGTCTCGGCTCGCAAAGCTATAACCCGTTGTTCGGTGCCACCGGTTGCGCCTATGACCCGAGCAAGACCGCCGGCGGCAGCAGTGGCGGCGCCGCGGCAGCACTGGCCATGCACCTGGTGCCGGTGGCCGATGGCAGCGACATGATGGGCTCGCTGCGCAATCCGGCAGCCTTCAACAATATCTTTGGCTTCCGCCCGTCCCAGGGTCGTGTGCCTTTCGATGACAGTGCCGATCTGTTTATCGACCAACTCGGCTATGAGGGCCCGATGGCCCGCAGCGTGCGTGACGCTGCCTTGCTGCTGTCGGTACAGGCCGGTGCCGATGCCCGGGCCCCGTTGTCCATTGCCGAGTCCGGCTGCGCGTTCGCCGCCCCGCTGGATCGCGACTTCAAAGGCACGCGCCTGGGCTGGCTCGGTGATTTCAACGGCTACCTGCCAATGGAAAAAGGCATCGTGCAGCTGTGCGAAAAAGCCTTTGCCGATTTCGAAAGCCTGGGTTGCCATGTCGAACCGGCTGAAGCCGGGTTCGCGCCGCAGCAGTTGTGGAGCAGTTGGCGAACCTTGCGCCACTGGATGGTCGCCGGTTCCCTGGGTGCCACCTACGCCGACCCGCAAAAGCGCGCGTTGTTGAAACCCGAAGCCTGCTGGGAAATCGAAAACGGCCTGAAACTTTCGGCCAGTGACGTGTTTAGCGCGTCGGTCGCACGCAGCGACTGGTACCGGGCAATTTCCAGGTTGTTCGAACGATACGACTACCTGCTGTTGCCCAGCGCCCAGGTATTCCCCTTCGACAAGACCCAGCCGTGGCCGGGCTCGATCGAAGGAGTGACCATGGACACCTACCACCGCTGGATGGAGGTGGTGATTCCCGCCACCCTGTCGGGTTGTCCGGTGGCCAACGTCCAGGTGGGTTTCAATCAGAACGGTTTGCCCATGGGCCTGCAAATCATCGGCAAACACCAGGCCGACTTCGCTGTCCTGCAATTGGCCCACGCCTATGAACAGGCCAGTCGCTGGTTCCAGCGCTGCCCTTCACCGCTGCTTAAAGATGAGATTTTGATAAACGGTTGAAAGCGCAGAAAAAATTTTTAGATTTATGCTTGACGCATGTCCATTACCGGTGAATAATGCGCGCCACTTGGCTACATAGCTCAGTTGGTTAGAGCATAGCATTCATAATGCTGGGGTCCGGGGTTCAAGTCCCTGTGTAGCCACCAAGTACTAAAAACGGCTTACCGCAAGGTAAGCCGTTTTTTTATGCCTGCAGAATTTAGCATGCTCGCGATGGACGACAGGACACCGCGGGGCATCAGGCAACCAGCGCTATCGTTAACGACCATCGCGAGCATGCTCGCTCCTACAACGTCGGCAACGCGGACAACGCCCGCTCCCAAATCTGCCAGGTTCGCAACCAGACCATGGCCTGCCAGTCACTGTCGGCCGGATAGAACTGCTCCAGCAGGTTCAGTTTGATTTCGCGCCCCACCGCGTCGCTCGGATTGCCGTGCAGATGCAGCCAATGGTCATCGCGCAGATGACGATGCACGTCCGGCCCCGGATATGTCCCGCACTCAATCACAAAGGGCATCAACCGCACTTGCGGCAGCGCATCGATCAGCGCTTGCGAGGTGTAGCCGGTGGCCGTCGCCGCCACACCCGTCTCGCTGACGGTGTCGGCGCCGGTTTGCAGGCTGTAGAGCCATGGACCATAGATCGCCTGTGCATCCGTCAGCGCCGGATACGCCGATTCAGTGATCGTCAGCAACATCGGATGCCCGTATTCGCCGGCCCCCGTGTGCAAGTCGAAACACATCGCGACCTGCGCATGGGCCACATGGTTTTGCACGATCCGGTGCAGCGTGCGGTTCGACCAGCTCGGCGCCAGCCCACCGAAAAACAGGCCATCCGGGTGAGCATGCTGCCCGCCCTCGACAATCGACATCACCGCCGGCCAGCCATGCTGGCGGATCTGTTCGTCAAGCAAGGCATCCGCGCGGTCGCGTTCGGGTCCTTTCAACTGTGTGCAGGCATAGATTTCGTGCAGCGCCTCATACGCCTGGTTGTCTGGCAATGGTTGCTGGAAGTTCAGGTGATTGCGGTTCAGGTCGATGTTGTCTTCGTTGACCCGACGCAACCACGCCATGCCCCAAGGGTTGATCGCGTGGATCATGACCACGGCGACATCCGCCGGCAGAGAACGCCTGCCCAGATCCTGCATCCACTTGATCTGACACCCGGAGCCATAGAAACCCTCAACGCCGTGGGTGCCGCTCAACGCAACCAGCAGCCGTTTGGCACCCGGATCGCCGAGCACCGCCACATCGGTACTCAGCGGCTCGCCGAACGGCCCTTGAAGTGGATGGGGGTACTCGGTCAGCGTTGCGCCAGCGTCAGTCGCTGCGGCAAGAAATTGTTCACGCTGGGCGCGATAGCTCGGCTGGGTTGGAAACTCGGTCTGCATGTCTGCCTCTTGTTGATCTTTTGGCCTGCCTGTTACTGACGACCCTACAGAAAATCCGCGGGTTCATGAAGGGCAAAAACACTTGCACCACCGCCCCCGGTTTGCGTCCCTTGCGGTCGGCCGATACAGTCCATTGATCCTGGACCCAACGGATGGAGTGCCCCGCGTGTTTCCAATCTTCCATTTGAGCCGCTATCGCCTGCCCGCCCTTGCCCTGATCGCCAGCGCCCTGGCACTTGCCGCGTGCAACAACGCTTCGGTGCCGACCCTGCCGCTCGCCCCGGAAAGTGCATCCGGCTTCCGCACCGACCTGCAAACCCGACACGCCGAAAAATATATGGCGGCGGCGGCCAACCCGCTGGCGGCGCAAGCCGGCCGGGAGATGTTGCGCCGAGGCGGCTCGGCCATCGATGCAGCAATTGCGATGCAGGCAGTCCTGACGCTGGTCGAGCCGCAATCGTCGGGCATCGGCGGTGGCGCCTTGATCGTTCTTTGGGACGGTAAAAACGTACGGACTTACGACGGCCGCGAAACCGCGCCGGCCGGTGCCACCGAAAAGCTTTTCCTGCGGGCGGACGGGCAACCGATGGACTTTCCTCAAGCGCAGATCGGCGGGCGCTCAGTGGGCACTCCCGGCGTGCTGCGAGCGCTGGAACTGGCCCATCAGAAACACGGGAAACTGCCTTGGGCGCAACTGTTTGAACCTGCCATCCAGCTTGCCGAACAAGGCTTTGCCATTTCACCTCGATTGCACCAGTTGATCGCCGCGGATTCATCCATGCAACGCTCACCGGAAATGATGGCCTATTTCCGCAATGCCGATGGCAGCCCGAAAGCCGTCGGTACGAACCTGAAGAACCCGGCACTGGCCGCCGTGTTCAAGCGCATTGCCCATGAAGGCCCGGATGCGTTGTACAAAGGGCCTGTCGCCGAGGAAATCGTGGCCAAGGTTCAGGCCCATGCCAACCCCGGAAGCCTGTCGCTGAGCGACCTCGCCAACTATCAGGCCAAGGAGCGCGCGCCACTGTGCACCGACTACAAACGCTGGCAGGTCTGCGGCATGCCGCCACCCTCGTCAGGGGGAATCGCCGTGGCGCAGATCCTCGGCACACTGCAAGCCCTGGAAACGCAGGACAAGCGCCTCGCGCTGGCGCCGCTCAAACCTGTGAAAACCAACGCACCGGCCGGCCTTGAACCTGCCCCTGAAGCCATGCACCTGATTGCCGAAGCCGAACGCCTGGCCTACGCCGACCGCGCTCAATACGTGGCCGATACGGACTTCGTACCGGTGCCCGTCAAGGGACTGGTGGACCCGACCTACCTGGCCGGCCGCGCCGCCCTGATCGGCGAAAACAGCATGGGCACTGCCAGGCCAGGGACGCCTCCGGGCATCGAGGTGGCTTACGCACCGGATCGGTCGCCACTGCGTATTTCAACCTCGCAAGTCGTGGCGGTCGATGACCAGGGTGGCGCCATTTCCATGACCACCACGATCGAATCCGCCTTCGGCTCGCACCTGATGGTTCAAGGCTTCATGCTCAATAACGAAATGACGGATTTTTCCTTCATTCCTGAAGAAAACGGGCGAAAAGTCGCCAACCGCGTAGAGCCGGGCAAGCGCCCACGCTCATCCATGGCGCCCACGCTGATCTTCGATCGCCAGAGCGGCGAATTCGTCGCCAGTATCGGCTCCCCCGGCGGCTCACAGATCATCGAATACGTGGCCAAATCAACCATCGGCCTGCTCGACTGGAACCTCGACGCGCAAGCCGCCATCAACCTGCCCAACTTCGGCAGCCGCAACGGCCCCACCGAACTGGAGCAAGGGCAGTTCAGCCCAGCGCTGATAAAAGCGCTTAAAGACAAAGGCCATAACGTCAGCGAGATCGACATGACCAGCGGCACCCAGGCCGTTGTTCGAGTCAAGGATGCACAGGGCAAAACGTCGCTGGCCGGCGGAGCCGACCCTCGGCGCGAGGGAGAAGCGTTGGGGGATTGAGTCTTGCGCAACATTGAGTAGGGGCTTGCCGGTTGGCAGGCCCCTACTCATGGATGACCTGAAATCAGGCCGGCACACCCAGAATGATATGCGACGCCTTGATCACCGCTGTCGCACTGACACCCGGTGCGAGGCCCAGCTCGGCCACGGCGTCACGGGTGACGATCGAGTAGACCTCGGTGCCGCCGTCGAGCTGGATGACCACTTCGGCGTTCACGGCGCCATCGGTGACACTGGTGACCTTGCCTTCCAGGCAGTTGCGGGCGGAGAGGCGAATGTCGCTGGATTCAGTCATCAGCATGACCCACGGCGCCTTGACCAGTGCGACCGCTTCCTTGCCGACGGCCAGGCCGAGGCTTTTCACGCTTTCCATGGTGACCACCGCCACCAGCTCATTGCCACCGGGCAACTTCAGGGAGATTTCCGCATTGACCGCCCCGGATTGCACCTGGCTGATGGTGCCCTTGAATACGTTACGCGCGCTGACCTTCATGACTTTGTAGCCTCCAATGGTTATTTTTGTATACAAGTTACAACATCATTCTGCCTGAGTGGGCATGGCGCAATGTCGCACCCGTTCATCGACTGATTTTCAGCGCCTCTCGAGCCCGATGTTTTTCCAGGGCCAGTTCGATCAGCCGCGTGACCAGTTCACTGTAGGTCATTCCTGCGGCTTGCCACAGTTTTGGGTACATGCTGATGCGGGTAAAGCCCGGCAGGGAATTGATTTCGTTGATCAGCACCTCACCGCTGTCGGTCAAGAACACATCGACCCGCGCCAACCCGGAACAACCCAGCACCTGAAATGCCTCGACGGCCATGGCACGGATACGCTCGCTGGCCTCGACGCTGATACTGGCAGGCACCACCACTTCAGCGGCCTTGTCGTCGATGTATTTGCTTTCGTAGGAGTAAAACTCGCTGTGCACCACGATCTCGCCGCAACCGCTTGCGATAGCATCGTCATTGCCGAGCACTGCGCACTCGATCTCGCGGCCGCTGACGGCGGATTCCACCAGCACCTTGTCATCGAAGCTCAGCGCCAGCTCCACCGCCGCCCGGTATTGGGCTTCATCCACGACCTTGCTGACGCCTACGGAGGATCCCTGGTTCGCCGGTTTGACGAACAATGGCAAACCCAATTTGCCCACCACGTCGGTGAATCCATTGCGCGCTGCAGTCGCACGGGTCAAGGTCACGAACGGCGTGACGGCCAGCCCGGCATCGCGCAGCAGGCGTTTACTGATGTCCTTGTCCATGCAAATCGCCGATCCGAGCACGTCGGAGCCGACAAAGGGCAGATCAGCCATGCGCAACAGGCCTTGCAGGCAGCCATCCTCACCGAGGGTGCCGTGGACAATCGGGAAAACCACATCGACATGCCCCAACAATTCCTGGCTGGAGGTTTCCACCAGTTGCTGGTTGGCTTTGCCCGGAACGACCGCCAACTCGCGGTTGGACTGATTGAGGGCGATCAACGAAGGGTTTTCCTGGTTCAGCAGGAAATTCGAAGGGTCGTTGAGGTGCCACTGCCCCTGTTTATCGATACCGATCAGCAGCGGTTCGAAACGCGAACGGTCCAGCGCGTCGACGATGTTCCTTGCCGATTGCAGCGACACTTCATGCTCTGCCGAGCGGCCGCCGAAGATAATTCCTACACGCAGTTTGCTCATTGCCAGACCTCGATGTGAATGTGCCTACTACTCGAACTTAATCAACCTTAGGGTTGCAACGTCTTGCCGTCCACTGGCTCGCCTATGGTCAGAAAATGGCCGCCGGCAACATGGTGCAAAGTGCGCAACGCATCCTGCCCTTCAAAGTGCCAGCGCCCGTCACTGAACACGCGCTCGTCGGCCTGGGCGGCAATCACTTCTGCCAGGAACAGGTCATATTGTTGATGATTGTTCGGTTCCGGCAGCAGTCGGCACTCCAGCCACGCCACGCAGCCCTCGAGCATCGGCGCATCGATCAAGCCGGCGTCGAAGGTCGCCAAGCCGTAGATCTGGAACTTGTCGCGCCCCTGCTCCCGGGTCAGCTCCAGACCCGACGTGTTACCGACAGTCTGGACGATATCGGCCTGTGCCACGCAGGGAACATTGAGCACGAAGGTGCCCGAGGCCTCCAGCAATTGGCGGGTCCAGGTGGACTTGTCCAGCACCACGGCGATTTTCGGCGGTTCGAAATCCAGGGGCATGGCCCAAGCCGCCGCCATGATATTGCGCTCGCCGCCATGGGCCGCGCTGACCAGCACGGTCGGCCCGTGATTGAGCAAACGATAGGCTTTGGACAAAGGGACCGGACGGCGGTGGGAAACGCTCATGGTTGTTTGCTCCTTGGAGAAAGGAGCCGATTGTAGCGGGATAAAAAACCCTGAAATGAAAAGATCGCCCATGGCGATCTTTTCCTTGCCTGGTACCGCGCTGGACTCAACTCGACAGCTGACTGGCAAATTGTCCCACTGCATTGACCACTTTCTGCGCACCATCCTGAATCTCGACGATGACGGTGCCCGCTTCCGCCGCGAGCGCCAGCCCCTGTTCGGCCTGAAGCTTGCCGTCGGTCATCAGGGCCACCGCGTTGCGAGCCATGTCCTGGTTCTGACGTACCACCAGTACAATCTCGTCGGTTGCCTGGCTGGTGCGCGAGGCCAGTTGCCGAACTTCGTCGGCCACCACCGCAAAACCGCGTCCCTGCTCGCCGGCACGGGCGGCTTCGATGGCTGCGTTGAGTGCCAGCAGGTTGGTTTGTTCGGCAATGCCACTGATGGTCTTGACGATGGTGCCGATCACCAGTGATTGCTCGTTCAACGCCTCGATACCATCGCCAGCGGTCTGCATGTGCTTGGCGAGGTCGCGCATCACATCCACAGCCTGGGTCACCACGGCGTTGCCACGCTGGGCACTCTGGTCGGTTTGCTGGGAGGTGCTGTAGGCAATGTTCGCCGCCTCGGCTACAGCCTGCTCCTGATTGACCTGATCGGTAATGACCGTGGCGAACTTCACCACTTTGTAGAGTTTGTTGTTGGCATCGACCACCGGGTTGTAGGAAGCCTCCAACCAGACTGTACGCCCATGACTATCGATACGCTTGAAACGGCCCGCCACGTACTCGCCTGCATTCAGGCGGCGCCAGAAATCCTGATACTCGGCACTGTTGGCGTCCTCCGGCCGGCAAAACATGCGGTGATGTTTGCCTTTGATTTGCGCCAGGCTATAGCCCATGCCGGAAAGAAAACGATCGTTGGCTGTCTGTACGTTGCCATCGAGGTCGAACTCGATCACCGCCGTCGAGCGCACCAGCGCTCCGATCAGGTTCTCGTGCTCCCGGGAGGCCTCGATGGTGCGGGTCAGATCGCTGGAGAAGATCGAGAAATGCTTGAGACGGCCATCGGCCGATCGCACGGGCTGCATGATCGAACGCAACCAGGCTTCCTGCCCCGTCCCGCGCAACAGGCGCACGGCACCGGCGCAATGCTCGCCACGGTTCAGTGCATTCTTGAAACGCAGTTGGAATTCGTCGTTCTTCACATGATCAGGCACGATTTCCTCGATGTGCCGACCGAGCAGTTCACTGCTCTTGTAGCGCATTTCATCAAGGAAATTCTGGTTGACCGAGAGAATCCGTCCATCCGTATCGAGAGTCAGCACCAGCATCTCGCTTTCCAGGCTTTCCTTCACTTGCTGAAGGCTGGAAAGTTCTTCACGAAGAGCCGACAGCTCCTGCTTCAAGCGTTTATTGAACATGGGGACGCACCGATGGACTGGATAGAAAACGATATGCAGCCTAACCATCGGCCTTGCGGATTTTTTCTGAAGAGCGCCTGAGCATTGTCCTACAAAAAAATATTACACCGCCTCTACCGCCCCCTTCGCTCAAACGACGCCAGCGGCCGAGCAGTTGGCAATTCTCGGCATGCGCGCACCGAAATACGCTGCGCTGCCGACGCCCACCGCCCCCATCACCGCGCAGAAAATCACACAGATCCAGGGCGTCCAGGGCATCAGACCGATCAACAGCAACGGTGTGATACTCGCCCAGGCCGCGTAGGCAATGTTGTAGGTAAAGGAAATACCCGACACCCGAATACTTGCCGGAAACAGGCTGACCATGACCGACGGCACCGCGCCGACCACCCCGCAAGCGAGCCCGGCCACCGCGTAGGCCAGGCCGATCCAGCCGGCGCCGCTGATCAGGCAGCTGTAGAGCAGGCCAATACCCAGCGGCAGCAGCAGGCTATAAAGCATCACGGTACGCCAGGCGCCGATACGGTCCACCAGCAGCCCGGCCAGCACACAGCCAATGTTCAGAAAAACGATGCCCAGTGCGCTCAGGGCGAACGTGTGGCTGGCGGTCATGCCAAAGGATTTCTGCATCATGGTCGGGGTGATGACCACGAAGACCACCACGGCCGAGGTCAGCACGCAGGTCAGAATCATCGCTGGCAGCATGGCCAGTCGATGCTCACGCAGCACGGCGCGAAGCGGTAATTCGACGGCCTCTTCGCGTCGGGCCTGCATGGCCATGAACACGGGTGTCTCGCTGAGCCAACGACGCAGCCAGACGCCAATCACGCCAAACACACCGCCCAGCAGGAACGGCAAACGCCAGGCGTAATCGAGGATTTCCGTCGGTGTGAAGGCCTGCGCCAGAAAGGTAGCGGTCAATGCGCCGAGCAGGTAGCCGAAGGTCAATCCCGCCTGCAAAAAGCCCAGCGCGTAACCACGATGGCCTGCCGGCGCGTGCTCGGCGACGAATACCCAGGCGCTCGGCACTTCACCGCCCACCGCAGCCCCTTGCAGGACTCGTAGCAGCAACAGCAGCAGGGGTGCGAAATAGCCGATTTGCGCGTAGGTCGGCATGATCCCGATCAGCAGGCACGGCAGCGCCATCATCAGAATGCTCAGGCTGAATACCCGCTTGCGCCCAAGTCGGTCGGCAAAATGCGCCATCAGGATGCCGCCCAGCGGCCGGGCCAGATAACCGGTGACGAAAATCCCGAAGCTTTGCAGCAGTCGCAGCCAGTCAGGCATTTCCGGTGGAAAGAACAGCTGGCTCAAGGTCAGGGCGAAAAACACGAAAATGATGAAATCGTAGATTTCCAGTGCACCGCCGAGGGCGGCGAGCCCCAGGGTTTTATAGTCCGAGCGGCTGAACGGCGCCGGGCGCGTTTCGGTGTTGGCAGTCATGAAAAGAACTCTGGCAGGCAAAAACCAAGGCGCCCATGGTCTACGCAAACGCGCCTGTGAACAACCCGTTAGACCAAAGTCCCATAGCCGCAAAACAGCCCCGCAAAAAAACCACGCTTGATTTACTGTTAGTGCATGTCCAGACGGGCCTGTGCCGCCCCTAGGACCACAACAAACATAAAAATCCGAGGTACTCCCGTGGCCGCCGATATCGAAGATAGCCGCTCCGCCCGCTTTGCCCTGCACTGCTCAAGCTTTGCCGAACGCTGGTTCCCCGACTCCTGGGTGTTTGCCGCCCTGGCGGTGATTATCGTCGCCGTGGCGACCATGGCCATGGGCGCCAAGCCCACCGACGCGGCCATGGCGTTTGGCGATGGCTTCTGGAGCCTGATCCCTTTCACCATGCAAATGGCTTTCGTGGTGATCGGCGGCTATGTGGTCGCCAGCTCGCCGCCTGCCGTAAAGCTGATTGATCGTCTGGCGAAACTACCGAAAAACGGTCGCTCCGCCGTGGCCTGGGTCGCACTGATCTCCATGGTCGCATCGCTGCTGAACTGGGGCTTGTCCCTGGTCTTCGGCGGCTTGCTGGTACGTGCCCTCGCCCGCCGCACCGATCTGAAAATGGACTACCGTGCCGCCGGCGCCGCGGCTTACCTGGGCCTCGGCGCAGTGTGGGCCCTGGGGTTGTCGTCGTCAGCAGCACAGTTGCAGGCCAATCCGGCGAGCCTGCCACCGTCGATTCTGTCGATTACCGGGGTGATTCCATTCACTCAGACGATCTTTCTGTGGCAATCGGGCTTGATGCTGCTGGCGCTGGTGGTGGTTTCGATCATCATTGCCTACGCCACCGCCCCCGGCCCCAATTCGGCGCGAGACGCCAAGGCCTGTGGCGTCGATCCGAGCTTCAACCTGCCCCCGCTGCAACCACGCACCCGCCCCGGCGAGTGGCTGGAACACAGCCCTTTGCTGACGATACTGCTGGTGCTGCTGGCCGCCGGTTGGCTGTTCCATGAGTTCTCGACCAAACCTACGATCAGCGCCATTTCCGGCCTGAACACCTACAACTTCCTGTTCATCATGCTCGGTGCCCTGCTGCACTGGCGCCCGCGCAGCTTTCTCGATGCCGTGGCCCGTGCGGTACCGACCACCACCGGCGTGTTGATCCAGTTCCCCCTGTACGGCTCGATTGCGGCGTTGATGACCACGGTCAAGGGGACCGATGCGCAGACCCTGGCTCACCACATCTCGACCTTCTTCGTCAGCATTGCCTCTCACGACACCTACGCGCTGTTGATGGGCGTGTACTCGGCCATCCTCGGCTTCTTCATCCCGTCCGGCGGCGGCAAGTGGATCATCGAAGCACCCTACGTGATGCAGGTGGCCAACGACCTGAAATACCACCTGGGCTGGGCCGTGCAGATCTACAACGCTGCCGAAGCCCTGCCTAACCTGATCAACCCTTTCTACATGCTGCCGTTGCTCGGCGTGTTGGGGCTGAAGGCGCGGGATCTGATCGGGTTCTCGTTCGTGCAGTTGCTGGTGCACACACCGCTGGTACTGGTGTTGCTATGGGCGCTGGGGTCGACGTTGGCCTATATGCCACCGGTAGTACCCTGACTCTCTGTAGGAGCGAGCAAGCTCGCGATGGTGTCCAACGATTACGCGGGCATCCAGACAGCCCGCGTTTTCGTTAACGACCATCGCGAGCTTGCTCGCTCCTACAATGAAATACCCGTAAGTTTTCAGTTGCCCACTAGACCATTGTCCATCGCCCGTTTCAGTATGTAGGCAACCCCAATCACGGGAACCTCACGCTGAAAAGGATCTGAGCATGCTGAAACTCGCAGGACTTACCCTTGCGGCCCTCACCCTGAGTACCGCCGCCCAGGCCGATATCTTCATGAAGCTGGGTAGCACCGAACGCGTTACCCGACTGTTTGCCTATCCCAACAACTGCAACGTGATTTGCTATCGCAACTGGACGCTGGAGCAAACCGTCGAGCATTACCTGAGCCAAAGCGTGCAACGCGATGGCTATGACAGCGCGAAGGTGATGGTAAAGACCGATAACGATCAGCTCTTTGCCCAAATCATCGGCGTGCCCGACGACTATCAAAAGCCTTTGTCAGCACTGCTCGATGCCGGTGACCTGGCCTATAACGGCGCCAGCAAACTGAACGCCGATGGCAAGTGGGCCTTTAACTGGTATCTGTTCCTGCCCTTGGGCATGGCCCTGGAAAACCGCAGGAGTGTCGAACTGCTGCACTTCCCGCCGGATTATTCGTTGACCCAGGCGCAGGACTACCTGAAGTCCGCCACCACCGATCGCTGGGCTTCGCTGTTGACGGTCAACGGTGTGCCGGCCGAGCAGACGCCGGGCTTCCAGACCATCATCGACATCGCACCGATTGCCGCACCGTCCAATGCGGGCAAGGACCTGGAAGGCGTCTATGACTACTTCAAGGATTACCAGACCACCATGGTCAAGGACATCACCGTCAATGCCAGCGGCGCGGCATTGCCGACCGTGGCCTTTGGTGCGCCGGTGCGCAACTGGATCAAGCAGCAATACGGGCCGACGGTAAATGTGTTGAGCCTGGTGACGATCAATCCGGGTGACGGCACGAAAGTACCGGTTCTGGGCGCCAACCACCCGAGCTACATCTGGTATGCCGCCGACCCGGCGAACTATACCGGCAGCGACGCCCAGGCCAAGGCCGATTCGGCGGGCCTGAAAGTGATGGCCCAGGACCTGAGCGCTGCGTGCTGGCAGTCGATCATGGGCCGTCAACCGGACGGTAACCCCGACATTGAACTCAATACGTGTGCTCAAACCTGGCAGGTGGCGCAGAAAGAGAAAACCTGCGAGCTGTTCTACACCTCGATCCGCCATCTGACGCCCCAACAGGCCATAGGCAAGTGTGCGACCACTAATATCAAGGCCCAGCTCAAACTGCTCAAGGCGCCGGCACCCGCCACTGCAACCCCAGTTCCAGCGTTGTAAACCGACAAGCGGCGGTCAACCTGTCAGTTATGACAGTAGACCGCCCCCACCACCTGCGAGAGGCTTGAGCTGTACCCACGTGCCGCAGCACTGACAGGATCGTCAGTTGATGGATGTCGCGGCCCCCTGCCGACAAGGACCGTTATGAAAGCCAATGCGATGCACAAGTCTCTCGAACCACCGGCTGGTATTTATCCCTTTTCCGAGTTGCCGATTCGGCTCGGATTTCCTTCGCTCGCCGATTTTCAGATCCTGACGAACGATACAGGCAGGGCGACGGTCGCGGTGGCGTTGCGCGAATTCCCTCGTATCAGTCGAGTCTGCCGGGTGTCGGGGCATTTGTTGCCTTATCGCCGTCGGCATACCCGCCAGCTGGCGCCCGGCGTGCATGTCTATGACCCGCGCTTTTGCGGTCTTCTGCGGCACTCCTGCGATCCCAATGTCTACCTGGACATGAGCGAACTGTGGTTATGGGCGCTGAAGGACATAAGGAAAGGCGACTGGCTGACGATGGATTACGCCGTCAGCGAAGACAGACTGCTACGCCAGTTTGCCTGCCGCTGCGGCTCCCACAATTGCCGGGGCTGGATCACCGGTTACGATGAAACACCGAATGCCGACGGCCAGCTGTTTTTGCAACACTGGCGTCGGCAAAGTCTTTGCTGAAGGCGGTTGTTACGCCTCGATCGGACGCAGGCGGTATTGCGGCGGCAATTGCTCGAAACCGCTGATGGTGGTGTTCAGGCTTTTCCAGCGACCATCCTTGATGCCATAGATACAGCCGTGGACCGACAGGCTCTGTCCACGGTGCCAGGCGTTTTGCACGATGCTGGTGTGAGCAACGTTGGCCACTTGCTGGATCACGTTGAGTTCGCAGAGACGATCGACCTGCTCTTCTTCGGTAGCAAGCTTGGCCAGCTCTTCACGCTTTTCGTAATACAAATCACGAATCGAACGCAGCCAGCCGTCGATCAGGCCGAACTGGCGATCCTGCATCGAGGCGCGCACGCCACCACAGCCGTAGTGGCCGGTGACGAGGATGTGTTTGACCTTGAGCACGTCGACTGCGTACTGAATCACCGACAGGCAGTTGAGGTCGGTGTGCAGCACCACGTTGGCCACGTTACGGTGCACGAACAGATCACCCGGCAACATGCCGACGATCTCGTTGGCCGGCACCCGCGCATCGGAGCAACCGATCCAGAGGTATTCGGGGGTTTGCTGGCGGGCCAGCTTGGCGAAGAAGTCCGGGTCTTCCTTGGTGATTGCGTCAGCCCAACGCTCGTTGTTATCAATCAGATCTTGTAAGTCGTGCATGCTAGGAACCCTCAAGAATGATGCGCTGCTTTGACATACAACCGTCCGTCGGGGTCACGGATGTTCGGCAGATGTTTTGATTTGAGTTTCTCGTGGGACCGGTGGGTCCACCCAGACCGCCGATTATGAATCAGCGGACGATAACAAGCGCCGGCAAATCCTGAACGTCTGATAGATCGTTATCGCGAGCAGGCTCGCTCCCACGGGGATACGCATTGCAATGCGCGAGCGAGCCAGCTCCGGGCGGTGTTTCGACGATACTTTTCAGTCGACCAGCGTGCAGGCCATGACCACCGCATCTTCGCGCCCACCCACCGCCGGGTAGTAGTCGCGCCGCCGGCCGATCTCGTTGAAGCCATAGCGTTCATACAACCTGAACGCCGGGGCGTTGCTGTCGCGCACCTCCAGGAAACACTCCCGGGCGTCGGCCTTGCAGGCAATCGACATCAAATGTTCGAGCAGCGTGAAACCGAGGCCTCGCCCCTGGCTTTCCGGCTTGACGGTGATGTTCAGCAGATGGGCCTCATCCAGGATGATTTGCACCACGCCATGACCGACTTGCTGCTGCCCTTCGAACATCAGCCAGATCTGGTACTTGCCAAGGCCATCGAGAAAAATCCCGCGGGTCCAGGGGTGACTGTAGGCGGCATATTCGATTTTCAGTACAGCGTCCAGGTCCGCTTCGGTCATCGGGCGGAACGATACAGCATCACTCATTGGTTTCTTTCCAGCGCGCCATCAGCCGACGCATGGCTTGCCACACAGCAGCCTTGCGCTGTGGCTCTTCCATCAACAATTCCAGGCCGGGCAATGCCCAGGCCGAACCCAGTCCTTCGATCGGCAACTCGCGGTAGAACGCTTGCGCATCCGCTTCGCCGGCAAACCGTATGGCCGGCAGGCCGATCAGCCATAAACAGGCGCACGGCACCTCCTCCATCCGAACCGAGAGGAACCCTTGTACGAAGTCGCGAGCCGCTTCCGGCCCCTGGTCCATGGTGCCGCGCACCAGCAACGGCCAGCGCACCGGCTCGCCGACGAGCTGCGGAGCGTCCGGCAGCCCGGCGGCGCGCAACATGTCCTTGAGCAGCAGATAGGCGGGATCGCGCGTCTGGAAGGATTCGCCTGTGGGTAACTCCACCAGCAGCAGGCACCGGCCGGCGCGCAATAATTGCAGGGCGAACCTGGGTGGCGGAATCGGTGCAGGTTTGGCGGCGACCGGCGCCTCCTGCGTGGCTTCGACCGGTTTTGCCGCCGAGCGACCGCTGGTCGGCGCCGGGCGCGGCACCTCGATTTTTGTCCGCTCGGTCGGGCGCGCGGCAGGTTGCACAGGCGCTTCGGCCTGGATGACCGGCGCAACGGCCACTTCCACCTGCGGCTCTGGCATCTCCAGCAGTTCCGGCCGCGAAGGCGCGGCGAAGGGCAATTCGGTGCGCGGCAGCCAGTTGACCACCTGCATGGCGCTCAGATAGGCGCGGCGACGGGACTCGATAAGCAAAGGTCAGCCACTTGTGGATAACTAAAGTGCGCCAATTCTACAGCCCTTCGCTCAAGATCGCCCGCTGTTGATCGATAGAAAGCCGACAGTCCGTCCCGTGAGTGAATCGACACGCCGTCGATGAAGTACAATCGCGGCTTTTATCGCCAACCAGCCGGCCATTCCGATGATCGAACCCAAGCGCGTCTTGCGCGCCCTCGCTGAACACTGGGCACTTCTGGAGCCACTGTGCGAGCACTTCGACCAAGGCACACTGAGCCTCAACGAACTGCGTTCACAGTTGGCCGCCCAGCAACTGGACAGCACGCCGCAGGACATTACCAGCCTGCTCGACGTGTGGATCCGCCTCGACATTCTGGTTCCCGTGGCGAAAAGCCCGAACCGGTTCGAACTCAATGCGCAAATCCACGACTTCCTCGCCTACCTGCGCCGCGAACACCGCCTGGGCCTGTGCCTGGAGATCGAAGCCTACCTGCGCCACCTCGAACGCCTGGCCGGTTACATTCAGGATGCCTTCGACATCCGCGACGGTAATGACCTGGCCCGCCAGTTGCGCCTGCTCGACATGCGTGTGCGCGACGTACTGAAAAAACTCGCCAACGACGAACAAGCCCTGGTAGCCGTCGCCGAACGTGCCAAGACCAGTGATCGGCAGATCCCGCTGCGTCAGCGCTACGCCGAAGTACTGGCGACCTGGGACGAATACGTCGAACCCATGATCCAGCTGGTGAATGCCGACGGAGCCTTCGAACAAGGTGTGCGCAAGGTCGAAAACGTCCTGCTCAAGATGCTCACCGAACAGCAACGACTCGGCCATCTGGTGGACGACGACATGTTGCTGCGCACCCACGCGCGCATTCTTGAAATGCAGACCAGTGCTCAATTGACCCTGCGCCACGCTCGCGAACTGCTGCTGCCGCTACGTGAAGAAGCGCGGCGACACAATGCCGTGACCCGTGGTGCCGCGCTGGCGCTGGCCGCCATTCGCCGCAAAGGCATCGATGCCGTACCGCAGGCGGCCATGCCACTGTTCACCCGTCCGCAAAGTACCTTCCTGGGCAGCGCCAGCCAGGTCGAAGCCTACGTCTATGCGCTGGCACGCTTCGAACCCAAGCCGGCGCGCTTTCCCAAGGCCCACAAGACACAAAAAGGTGGCGATGCCCCGCGTGCGCCGCGCACAGTCCGCGAGATGCTCGACCGCTGCGAAGATGCGCTGCCGATGCCAGACTTGATGACCTGGCTGCTGGAGCAGGAGCCGGACGGCGCCACCGACGAGCTGCTGTACTGGTTCTCGCGCCTGTCCCGGGAAAAACGCTTCAAGCGCGAGCGCCTGGAGCGCCGCGACTACTACACAAACGAGCACCAGGTCAGCCTGCGCTCCTTCGCCCTGCTCTCGGCCGGCCAAGATGGCACCGAGAATTCTGCGAGCCCTCTCTCTGCAGGTACGCCCCATGCATCTTGATCTATCCGAACTGTCCCAGCTGGCGCCGATCTTTCGCGAGCTGTTCAAGGGTTACCACGTCAGCCGCCGCGATCCGGAGCTGTACGCGCAACTGTCGAACTTCCAGGACCAGTACCGCACATTGCTCAAGGCCCTGGGATTTGAACTGGTTTGCGACACCCGTGGTTTCTATTACTTCGTGCCGGACCTGGCCGCCGCGGCGGTGAACAAGACGGCCCAGCGACTGGCCCTGTTCACCTTCATCCTCGTCGAGCACCTGGCCGACCAGGGCCGCGACCCGATCTCCGTGCTCGACGGCGGCAGCCTGGGCCGCGATGAATTGCCGTCGCTGCTGGAAAAGTACCGCGACCTGTTCATCCAGGCCGAAGTGCAGACCCAGGACGAGCTGGAAGAAAAGATCATGCGCCGCATGACCCAGCTCGGCTTCGCCAGTGAAGAAAACGGCGTCTACCGCTTCCTGCCACCAATGCACCGCTTCCTCGATGTGTGTCTCTCCGTACAGCAAGACCGTGATCTGGCCGCCAGCGTCCACAGCGTTCTGCCGCTGCCCGCGCCGGTGCTGATCGACGAAGCGGCCGAGGCTAAATTCCTCGAAACCGACGATCCGCTCGACCTCTCGGAATTTGAAGACGAGAGCGAAGAAGATGCACTGGCTCGCGCCATTGCCGAAGAACAGGAGCTCGACGCATGAGCAAGGAACGCTACGGCATCCGCCGCTTTGCCCTTTTGAACACCGCCGGTTACAGCCTCGGCCTGTTCCCCCTGGAGGAACCGCTGTCGGTCTACGGAGCGAACAACCTCGGTAAGTCAGCCTCGATCAACGCCCTGCAGTTCCCGATCCTGGCGCGCATGTCGGACATGAGTTTCGGCAAGTACAGCCTGGAACAGTCCCGGCGTTTCTACTTCGCGTCCGACACCAGTTACATTCTGGTGGAAGTGAACCTGCCCCACGGCCCCCACGTGATCGGTGTCGTCGGGCGCGGCCCGGGCGGCGGTTTCGGGCACCAGTTCTTTGCCTACGCCGGCAATCTGGACCTGGCGCACTACCAGAAAAACGACACCTGCCTGCGTCAGAAGGAACTGTTTTCCAACCTGGAGCGCGAGGGCCTGAAAGCCTACGAACTCAAGCCGGACGAACTGCGTCGGCTGCTGGTCGGCGGCCACACTTCGATTCCGCTGGACTTGACGCTGATCCCGTTGCGCTCCACGAGCGAGCAGAGCCTGAAAACCTTCCGCGCACTGTTCATCAACCTGCTGCACATGCGTGAAATCACGGCGGCCAAACTCAAGCAACTGTTCCTCGATGCCTTCGAGCACAGCCTGCGTTCCGGTAGCGTGGACTACATTGCCGCCTGCGAAGAGGCGTTCCGCGATGTACGCCGCATGGAACAGGACTACAACTCGCTGGTGGCCGCCGGCCCTCTGGTCGAAGCGCTCGCCAACGGTGTGAAGCAGCGCGATGTGCTGCGCGGCAAGTTGCATCGCCTGTCGCCGCTGCTCGACTCGTTGCTCGGCACCTGGTCGGACTACGCCAGCGCGCGCAAGGAAGAGTTGACCATTCAGGCCGAACACTACCGTCGCGAGCAGGATGATCTGCAAAACGATCAGCGTGGCGGCACCCAGGAGCTGATGCGCCTGGAGCGGGAAATCACTGGCATCCAGCGCTGGCTCGGCGAGTTGTCGGTGCTCAAGCATCGCTTTGCCCTGGTCGATGACGTCAAGGTGCTGGAGCAGCAACTGCTGGCGGCCAAGGACGCCCATGATGAATTGGCCGGAGCCCTGGCACAGTCACGCCAGTTCAGCGCCGAAGATCTGGAAGAGCGTTTGCGGGATCTGGAAAAACGCCTGAAGTCGGTCAAGCAGCAACTCGATCACGCCGACAACAACAGCTACGCACGCCTGCGCGAAGAGTTTTCGCAACAGGATGTCGAGCGCCTGATGCGCCTGTTCAACAGTGCGTTGTTCAGCCTGCCGCTGGGTGAACACGGCATTGCGCTGGACGATGACGGTAACTGGGTCAAATCCGTGGAGCTGATCCTCGATGGCTTCAAGGGTGAGCGCTTCGAAGTGCCGGGCCTGTCCATCGACCTCTCGCACATCGAACCGCCAGCCTTGCAAGCCCTGGCGGACCGCGCAGCGTTGCGCGACCAGAAAGAGCGTCTGGACAAGGAACTCAAGCAACTCAAAACCCAGCAGGCCGTCGCTGCGGACCGCGCCGCGAGCAAGACCCAGACCGAAGCCCTGTACCAGCAAGTTCTGGATGCGCAGAAGGCCCTGGAAGACTTCCGTCGCACCCAGACGTTGAGCGCCGAAGAAGGCGACAAACTCGAACAGCTGGCGCAGATGGAAGCGGCGCAGGATGAACTCAAGCGCTCCAGCGATGCGTTCACCGAGCGCGTCCAGCAACTGTCGGCCAAGCTGCAACTGGTCGGTCGTCAAATCGCCGACATGGAAGCCAAGCAACGCACCCTCGATGACGCGTTGCGTCGTCGGCAACTGTTGCCGGCGGACTTGCCGTTCGGCACACCGTTCATGGACCCGGTCGACGACTCCATGGACAACCTGCTGCCGTTGCTCAACGACTATCAGGACAGCTGGCAAGGCCTGCTGCGTGCCGATGGCCAGATCGAAGCGCTGTACGCGCAGGTGCGTCTCAAGGGCGTGGCCAAGTTCGACAGCGAAGACGATATGGAACGTCGCCTGCAACTGCTGATCAATGCCTATGCACACCGCACCGATGAAGCCCTGACCCTGGGCAAGGCGCGTCGCGCAGCGGTCACCGATATCGCCCGGACACTGCGCAACATTCGCAGCGACTACGACAGCCTCGAGCATCAACTGGCGCTGTTCAACCGCGAGATCAACAAGCGTCAGGTCTCCAACCTGCAGAGCTTCCGCATTGTGCTGGCACCGAACAAGGAAGCGCTCAAGCACATCGACCAGATCATCCACAGCGCCGGCCAGTATGAAGAAGGCGAAACCCTGTCGGTGTTCGACCTCAGCCAGAGCGCGGAACAGGACAACAAGAACGAAGAGGCCAAGGAATACCTGGCGCGGCTGGTCGCGGCCAACCACAACCAGCTCGGTCTCAAGGACTTGTTCGAACTGGCGTTCGAGATCACCAAGGTCAACGGCCAACCGGTGATTCACACCGACATCGACGGTGCCGCGTCCAACGGCACCACGATGACCATCAAGGCGCTGACCAACATGTATTTGTTGCTGCACTTGATGGACCGCGACCTGGCCGGACGTGTGCGTTTGCCGTACTACCTGGACGAAGCCGCCGATATCGACGAAAGAAACCAGGCCGCGCTGCTGGAAACCAGCCTGCAACTGGGATTCGTGCCGATCCTGGCCAGCGTGAAGCCGCAGGTCTGCGCCAGTGTCGCCATTGACCTGGAAGGCGGCAGCGGCCCTGCCGGTATCTACATCGACGAGGCGGACTGGAAATACATTCGCCGTCATGATCAGGTGAAGGCCACGATCAATGTCGAAGCGGATGAGCCGGAGCTGGATGCGGTTTGACCTGCATTAACTGAAGGCAGTAAATGAAAAGGGCCGCGATTCGATTGGATCGCGGCCCTTTTTCATGGCTTGGGATTGTGGCGTATCTCTGGCACCTATCGCGAGCAGGCTCGCTCCCACATTTGAAATCCACTCATGTGTGGGAGCGAGCCTGCTCGCGATTGCGGTTCACAGACGCCACAAAAATTTTCGTTTATTTACCGAGCGGAATCTTCGGCGCCCAGGTCAGCCACTCTTCTTCGAACTTGTCGAACAGCGGGAACGTCTGCTCCGGCCGCGCCGCGCTGCCCATGCGCTCGCCATCCGGCGTGGCGAATGCGACACCGCCCTGGATCATGGTTTCCAGCGACTCGGTACGCACCGTGGCGCCCTTGAACAGACCGACATCGAGATCGAAGCCGCTGGTGTTCCAGAAACGCGTACCGCTGCGTACCAAAGGCGCGTATTTCGGTTCGATCAGGATACGGATCAACACGCGGTCCGCCGTCTGGCCCAATTCATACCCCGTTACTTTGCCCACCGTGATTTCACGATAGGTCACCGGCACACCGGCCTTCAACGAGCCACGGCGAGGTGCACTGAGTACCAGGCTCAAGCCTGCTTCCTGCTTGGCCGATTCCGGTGGGTTGGGCAGCGCCACGAAGCCTTTCTGCGGCCCAAGGTTCTTGGAGGCCGGCAGCACTTCAATGTATTGCCCGGTCACCAGGGTCTCCAGGTTGGACGTCTTGATCAGCCCCAGCTCCGGCTTGACCACCCAGAACTCACTGCCGACGCGAGCGATGCGTTCGGGCACTTCAGTGATACGTGCCGAGAGCAGCACCGATTGCAGGTCATCGCTCAGATCAACACCCTCGATCTTGCCGACATCAAGACCCTTGAAGCGAATCGGCGTACCGGCGCGCAAGCCATCGGCACGGTCGACCTTGATCGTGATGATCGCGCCTTTCTGTGTAGCGTCCTCATGACTGGCGAACAAGCGGAAACGGGGAATCCGCTTCTGCAGCGGCGCCTTGGCTTGCGGTGTTTCAAAGGCAATGCCTCCGGCCATCAGACTTTGCAAGGACTCACTCTTGACCTGAATCCCGCCGGTCAGGCCACCTGTGAGCGTAATGCCGCTGGCATTCCAGAAACGCGTGGAGGCGTTGACCAGATCTTCGTACTCCTTCTCGATGTGAACACCGATCACCAGTTGGTTTTTCTTGCGCGAAAACTGATAGCTCTGGACCGAACCCACCTTGACCTGCTTGTAAAGCACCGGGCTGCCGACTTCCAGCGAACCGAGGTTGTCGGTAAACAGCACCAGGTGCAGGCCAGGCGCGCGCAAATCCAGTGGTGGAGCCTTGGGTCGCGCCACGAACTCACGCTGAGGCGCCGCACCTTTATCCCCAGGTCGCACAGCGATGTAGTTACCCTTGACCAACGCTTCCAGCCCCGTGATACCCGCGAGGGAGATCGAAGGCTTTACCACCCAGAATTGCGTACCATCGACCAGGTAATCTTCGGCCAGCGGGTCCAGCGTCAGCTCGGCGTTGGCCCCTGACAGGTCTGCGTCGATCTTGAGCGCCTTGAGCGTTCCGACCTGGATGCCCTTGTACATCACCGGTGTACGTCCGGCCTGCAGGCCTTCGAAATCAGTGAGCTTGACCTTGACCTTGATACCCGCCGCCGCGGCATCGAAGTCTTCGTATAGACGGAAAGGCAGGCTCGGATCGGTGGGCGGGCTGTCCTTGCGGTTCTCCGGTGTGGCAAACGCGATTCCCCCGGCAACGATGCTGGCCAGGGACTCACTGCGCACTTTTACCCCCGACAGGTTGGCATCGATGCTGATGCCGCTGGCGTTCCAGAAACGTGTGTGTTTGCGCACCAGTTTCGCGTAGGTGGGTTCGATGAAAACCTTGAGTTCAACCGTGCTCTGGTCTTCGGAAAGCACGTAGCTTTTGATCTGACCGACCTTGATCTGCTTGTAGAACACAGGACTGCCTCGATTCAGCGAACCCAGGCGATCGGCCTTGATCGTCAGGTGCAGGCCAGGTTGAGCATCCGATAGCGGTGGCTCCTGGGCCAGCGCCTTGAATTTGCGGGTAGGCTCGCCCTCCCCCGGGCTGATCGCGACGTAATTGCCGGAGACCAGCGTCTCCAGTCCCGTAATGCCGGCCAGGCTCACACTGGGTTTAACCAACCAGAAACGTGTGCTGGTACGCAGGTACTGCTCCACGTCCTTGTTCATCTCTATGGTTGCGATCACTCCCTTGGTAGCGCCTTCATCATCAAGCTTGAGAGCCTTTACCTTGCCGACCGGCATGCCTTTGTAGACCACTTCGGTCTTGTTGGCCTGAACGCCTTCACCGCTTTCGAAACGCACCTGAATTTCAATGCCGGTTTCGTTATAGGCACGCCAGCCGAGCCAGCCACCGATGATCAAGGCAATCAGGGGTAACACCCAAATGGCAGACCAGTTCGAGGCCGGCCGGGTTTTCGCTACAGGCAAATCAGTCATGGTCGTCGTCCGACTCCGTGTTATCCCAAATCAGTCGGGGATCGAATGTTACTGCGGCAAGCATCGTCAGAATGACGACACTGGCAAAAGCGATAGCACCGAGGTCAGCCTCCACGCTGGCAAGCCGCCCAAAATTGACAACCGCCACCAGGATGGCGATTACAAAAATATCGAGCATCGACCATCGTCCGATGAACTCGATAAAGCGATACATCCAGATGCGCTGTCTTGCCGAGAGCGGCTGGCGGCGTTGTACGGAATACAACAGCAGTGCGATACCCACCAGCTTGAAGGTGGGAACCAGGATACTGGCGATAAACACCACGGCTGCAATGGGAATCATGCCGTGCTGAACCAGTTGAATGACACCGGACATGATAGTGCTGGGATCGCCTTTGCCCAGTGAACTCACCGTCATGATCGGCAGCACGTTGGCCGGAATGTAGAGAATGGCTGCGGTAATCAGCAACGCCCAGGTTCGCACCAGGCTGTTCGGACGGCGGGCATGAACCAGCGCACCGCAGCGAGTACAGACTTGTTCATCGGTATCAGCGTCCTGCCTGTTCAACTCATGGCATTCGGCGCAAATCAGAATGCCTGCATCAATCGCCCGCATGGGCATCCTCTCCTGATAATGCCTGCCAGATTTGATGGGGCGACATCACGACCTCCAACCAGACCTGAACCAATAACATACCGATGAAGCACGCCAATCCGAGCCCCACGGTCATGGCTGCCATATCTGCCAGTTTGACGATCGCCACCAGCACGCCCATGAAGTAGACCTCGAGCATGCCCCAGTCTCGTAAATGGTGATAAATGCGGTAGAGCAGCAGGCCATAGCTGCGTCCGATATCGAAACGGATGCTCAGCAAAACGGCCAGTTGGCAAAGCAGCTTGAGCAGCGGAATTCCCATGCTGCACAGGAACACGATGATGGAAACGCCTTGCATGTCGGTGTTGAAAAGGCCGACAACGCCACTCCAGACAGTATCTTGCGATGATTGCCCGAGTAGATTGAGCTGCATGATGGGTAAAAAGTTCGCTGGCACATACAGCAGCAACGCCGCGATCACGAGAGCGAGGCTGCGTTGCACGACGTTGTATCGATGGGCATAGAGCTCATATCCGCAGCGCGTACACAGGGCCTTCTCGCCGTGGGCGAGCTTGGGTTTGCGCATCAGCAAGTCGCACTCATGACACGCCACCAAATCGTTTAGCGGTAATTCTGACAGCCCGGAGGCGTCAACCGGATCTGGCATAAAGACTCTGGCTCCGAAAAAAGTGGACCTATTCTAGTGTCCTGCCCCAAAAATAACTGTGCAAATTTGTGCGCAGTCTATGAGCAATTTCTTTCGGGCAAAACAAAACCCCTACCTGCATACGCAGATAGGGGTTTCGGAATTTAATCTTGACGATGACCTACTCTCACATGGGGAAACCCCACACTACCATC
>NZ_JBNNVQ010000060.1:0-35459 GCF_050280625.1 Pseudomonas sp. NPDC089569 | reverse complement strand
CTGTACCCGGCGCACGCCGCGTTCGGCGGGTACAAAAAGTCCGGCGTCGGCCGTGAAACCCACAAGATGATGCTCGACCACTACCAGCAGACCAAAAACCTGCTGGTGAGCTACGACATCAATCCGCTGGGCTTCTTCTAAATCCGGCGCGATACCGCGTAACGGCTTTCGCGAGCAAGCTCGGCTCCTACAGGATTGCGCCATACCGTAGGAGCCAGGCTTGCCGGCGAAGGAGCCCTCACTGACACCCCTGACTCAAAGCCTGGCCGCTCTGGCACGGGCCTTGCGTACCTGTCATTCAGGATTTTCATCACTCAACAAGGCTGCGTGAACAGCGCCCATCCACCCAACCCGTCGCACCCGAAAGTCCAACAGATCGAACAATAAAAAACAGAGAGAGGACTTATGACTACAACCACACAGCTCAAACCCACACTCGGCACCCTGCATTTATGGGGCATTGCCGTCGGCCTGGTGATTTCCGGCGAATACTTCGGCTGGAGTTACGGCTGGGGCACCGCAGGTACGCTGGGGTTTCTCGTCACCGCCCTGATGGTGGCGACGATGTATACCTGCTTCATCTTCAGTTTCACCGAATTGACGACCGCCATTCCCCACGCTGGCGGGCCGTTCGCCTATAGCCGGCGGGCCTTCGGCGAAAAAGGCGGGCTAATCGCCGGTATTGCCACCCTGATCGAGTTCGTCTTTGCACCGCCGGCGATCGCCATGGCCATTGGTGCCTATCTCAACGTGCAATACCCGGAACTAGACCCGAAAGTCGCTGCGGTAGGCGCTTATTTTGTGTTCATGGGCCTCAATATTCTCGGCGTCAGCATCGCCGCCACCTTCGAACTGGTGGTGACCGTGCTGGCCGTCGCCGAGTTGCTGGTGTTCATGGGCGTGGTTGCGCCAGGCTTCAGTTTCAGTAATTTCGTGCTCAATGGCTGGTCGGGTGCCAACGAATTCACGATGGGTTCGGTTCCCGGCATTTTCGCCGCCATTCCCTTCGCTATCTGGTTTTTCCTCGCCATCGAAGGCGCGGCCATGGCCGCCGAGGAAGCCAAGGACCCGAAACGCACGATTCCCAGGGCCTACGTCAGCGGCATTCTGACCCTGGTGTTCCTGGCCATCGGCGTGATGGTGATGGCCGGTGGCGTCGGTGACTGGCGTCAATTGGCAAACATCAACGATCCACTGCCGCAAGCGATGAAAGCCGTGGTGGGCAACAACTCGAGCTGGATGCACATGCTCGTCTGGATCGGCCTGTTCGGGCTGGTGGCCAGCTTTCACGGCATCATCCTCGGCTACTCGCGGCAGTTCTTTGCCCTGGCCCGGGCCGGTTACCTGCCTCGGGGCCTGGCGAAACTGTCGCGTTTCCAGACACCGCATCGGGCCATCCTGGCCGGTGGCGTGGTCGGTATCGCCGCCATCTACAGCGACGGCCTGGTCAATCTGCAAGGCATGACGCTGACGGCGGCGATGATCACCATGTCGGTATTCGGCGCCATTGTGATGTACATCATCAGTATGCTGAGCCTGTTCAAATTGCGTAAAACCGAACCAAACCTGGAACGCACCTTCCGCGCTCCGGGTTATCCGGTCGTGCCGGCCATTGCCCTTTTCCTCGCGGTGGTGTGCCTGGTGGCGATGGCCTGGTTCAATACCTTGATCGGCCTGATTTTCCTGGGCTTCATGATCGCCGGTTACCTGTATTTCCAGATGACCGCCCGGCAACGCTCCGAAGCGCCGGTGGACGTTATGCTCGAAGGTGTATAGATGCACCGGCGCCGGGATTTTTTTGCGACGTCTGCATTATTGAAGTGCATGTAATGCCCTTGTGGGAGCGAACCTGCTCGCGATGACGGTGAATCATTCAACGCTGCGTCGTCGGTCAGGCCGCTATCGCGAGCAAGCTCGCTCCCACAAGGGTTGTCAGTGTTATCACGATTCAGAGGACACCGCCCCATGGCCGTATATGCCCATTCCGTCGGCGCTCAGACCTATCGCTTCGACAGCCTCAAGGACGTGATGGCCAAAGCCAGCCCGGCGCGTTCCGGGGACTTTCTGGCCGGTGTCGCCGCCCTCAACGACGGCGAGCGCGTCGCCGCGCAGATGGCGTTGGCGGACACTCCGCTGAGCCATTTCCTGCAGGAGGTCCTGATTCCCTATGAAGCCGATGAAGTCACCCGGCTGATCATCGACACCCACGACAAACAGGCTTTCGCGGTCGTCAGCCACCTCACCGTTGGCGGTTTTCGCGACTGGCTGCTCAGCGATGCCGCCGATGAACAGGCTCTGCGCGCCCTCGCCCCCGGCCTGACGCCGGAAATGGTCGCGGCCGTATCGAAGATCATGCGCGTGCAGGATCTGGTGCTGGTGGCGCAGAAAATCCGCGTGGTCACTCGCTTTCGCGGCACCCTTGGCCTGCGCGGCCGCTTGTCCACGCGCCTGCAACCCAATCACCCCACAGACGAGCCGGCGGGTATTGCCGCGAGCATTCTCGACGGCCTGCTGCACGGCAACGGCGATGCAATGATCGGCATCAACCCGGCCACCGACAGCATCGCCTCGATCTGCGCCATGCTGGAAATGCTCGACGCGATCATCCAGCGCTACGAAATCCCCACTCAGGCCTGTGTGCTGACCCATGTCACCACCTCCATCGAGGCGATCAACCGCGGCGTTCCGCTGGACCTGGTGTTCCAGTCGATCGCCGGCACGGAAGCGGCCAACGCCAGCTTCGGCATCAATCTGAACGTTCTCAAGGAAGGTTACGACGCCGGCTTGAGCCTCAACCGCGGTACGCTCGGGCAAAACCTCATGTATTTCGAAACCGGCCAGGGCAGCGCCCTGTCCGCCAACGCCCACCATGGCGTCGACCAACAGACCTGTGAGACTCGGGCCTATGCGGTGGCACGACATTTCAACCCGTTTCTGGTGAATACCGTCGTGGGATTCATTGGCCCGGAATATCTCTACAACGGAAAACAGATCATCCGTGCAGGTCTGGAAGACCACTTCTGCGGCAAGTTGCTGGGCGTGCCGATGGGCTGCGATATCTGCTACACCAACCATGCCGAAGCCGACCAGGATGACATGGACACCTTGCTGACCTTGTTGGGCGTGGCCGGGATCAACTTCATCATGGGTATCCCAGGTTCCGACGACATCATGCTCAACTACCAGACCACTTCATTCCACGATGCGCTCTATGCCCGGCAGACCCTGGGCTTGAAGCCCGCACCGGAGTTCGAGCAGTGGCTGGCGAAAATGGGTATCTTCACCCAGGCCGACGGCCGGGTTTTGTTCGGTAACAGCTTGCCACCGGCCTTCCGTCAGGCCCTGGCGCAATTGGGATGAGTGCTGAAATGGACAAACTACCTTTCGACCCCCACAACCCATGGCAGGAACTGCGCCGACTGACGCCAGCGCGCATTGCACTGGGGCGCACCGGCACCAGCCTGCCCACCCGCGCACAGCTGGACTTTCAGTACGCCCATGCCCAGGCGCGCGATGCCGTGCATTTGCCGTTCGACCACAGGGCGCTGCGCTCGCAACTGACCGAACGCGGACATCAAAGCATCTTGTTGCACAGCGCGGCGATCGACAGGAACAGCTACCTGCAACGCCCCGATCTGGGGCGAAAACTGAGCGACGAGTCGGCGCAAGCCTTGCGCGAACACGCTGCAGCCAATCCGGGCGGGGTCGATCTGGTCATTGTGGTGGCCGACGGCCTGTCCGCATTGGCGGTTCACCGTCATACGCTGCCATTTCTGGCGCGGCTGGAAGAGCAGGTTCGAGCGCAAAACTGGTCCGCTGCCCCGGTGGTCCTGGTGGAACAGGGACGCGTGGCGGTCGCCGACGAGATCGGCGAACTGCTGGGCGCCAAAATGACCGTGATTCTGATCGGTGAACGCCCCGGCCTAAGCTCGCCAGACAGCCTGGGATTGTATTTCACCTACAATCCCAAGGTCGGCCTGACGGATGCGTACCGCAACTGCATCTCCAATGTGCGCCTTGAAGGGCTCAGTTACGGCATGGCGGCGCACCGTTTGCTGTATTTGATGCGCGAGGCCTGTCGACGGCAGTTGTCGGGGGTCAATCTGAAGGACGAGGCGCAGCTTCAGACGCTGGATTCGGACTCGGGTACGGACATGAAGGGCAATTTCCTGTTGAGCCCACCGGAGGTCTGAACACCTTCACATTGCACTTTCGTTCCGGTTTCAGGCAGGATCGACGAACGGCCGCCAGGGATTCCCGTCGCCGTCAAAGGAAGCAAGACAGCCACTTGAAGACGAGACCTACCATGCGGATTATTCAAGCGACCCTCGAACACCTGGATATGCTGACCCCGTTGTTCGTCAAATATCGCGAGTTTTATGGATCCCTCCCGTATCCGGACTCGTCCCGGGCGTTCCTCGAAAAACGCCTGCGCCGCAAGGAGTCGGTCATTTATCTGGCGTTGGCCGATGATGACGACAAACTGATGGGTTTTTGTCAGTTGTATCCCAGCTTTTCATCGCTTTCGCTCAAACGCGTGTGGATTCTCAACGATATCTATGTCGCCGAGGATGCCCGCCGTCAGCTGGTCGCCGATCATCTAATCCGCACGGCGAAGAAAATGGCCAAGGAAACCAATGCCGTGCGCATGCGCGTTTCCACCAGCAGCAACAACAAGGTCGCGCAGAAAACCTATGAATCCATCGGGTTCAAGGAAGACACGGAGTTCAAGAACTACGTGTTGCCGATCAGCGACGAGTTGTAAAACCGACAACTGCTTGCAGGAATGGGCTTGCTCTTGAGAGCAAGCCCATTCCTGCAAGCACGCCCTCGACATCCCTCGCTACAATATCGACGCGTTTTTCACCTTTCAGACCGTATAATTTCGAACCTTCCGGCGCGTAAGAAAATCTACTTCTATCTGTAGTCATACGCGAAGTCATCCGCACAGGCCCGTAGCATCGGGCTGTCATCACAGGTGCCCCCCATGGAGTTCAACCCGATCGACATCGTCCTGCATCTCGACGTTTACCTCGACATGCTGGTAACCAATTACGGGGCATGGATCTACGCCATTCTGTTCATGGTGATCTTCTGTGAGACCGGCCTGGTGGTCATGCCCTTCCTGCCTGGTGACTCGTTGCTGTTCATCGCCGGCGCCGTTGCAGCCGGTGGCGGCATGGACCCGGTCCTGCTGGCCGGCCTGCTGATGCTGGCGGCGATTCTGGGTGACAGCACCAACTACATCATCGGGCGAACGGTCGGCGAGCGGTTGTTCAGCAATCCGAACTCGAAAATCTTCCGCCGCGACTACCTGCAACAAACCCACGACTTCTATGAAAAGCACGGCGGAAAAACCGTAACCCTGGCGCGCTTCCTGCCGATCATCCGAACCTTTGCACCGTTCGTCGCTGGCGTCGGGAAAATGCCTTACCCGCGTTTCTTCGCCTTCAGTGTGCTTGGCACCATCCTTTGGGTCGGCGGCCTGGTCACCCTGGGCTACTTCTTCGGCAATGTACCGTTCATCAAGAAGAACCTGTCGCTGCTGGTGGTCGGCATCATCCTGCTGTCGCTCGCTCCGATGATCATCGGCTTTATCCGCAGCCGCTTCGGCGGTTCGAACTCCAAAGCCGAAACCCGCTGACCCGACATGTGGTCACTCAGTGCCTGGCGACGCCGGCGCACCCTGGCCAGGCACCCGATTGCCGACGACATGTGGCAACGGGTGCGCCATCAACTGAGCTTTCTTGACGGTATCAGCGCAGCCGAAGACCAGTGGCTGCGCGAAGCCTGCGTGCTGTTCCTGCAAGACAAGCACCTGAGCGCCCTGCCCGGCGTCGAACTGCATCAGGAACAACGCCTGCTGCTCGCCGCCCAGGCGCAATTGCCGTTGCTGCACCTGGGTGATCTGAACTGGTATCAGGGCTTTCACGAAATCATTCTCTACCCCGACGACTTTCTGAGCCCCCAGCGTCATCGTGACGCCAGTGGCGTGGAACACGAATGGGATGGCGAGCACAGCGGCGAAGCCTGGCAGCAGGGCCCGATCATCCTCGCCTGGCCCGGTGTCATGGCCAGCGGCGGCTGGGAAGGCTACAACCTGGTGATCCACGAACTGGCGCACAAACTCGACATGCTCAACGGCGCCGCCAACGGCCTGCCACCGCTGCACGCCGACATGCGGGTCAGCGACTGGGCCCGGGTCATGCAGCAAGCCTATGACGATCTGGACCGGCAACTGGAACGCAACCCGGACGCCGAGACCGCCATCGATCCCTATGCGGCGGAAAATCCGGCCGAGTTCTTCGCCGTCACCAGCGAATACTTCTTCAGCGCCCCGGATCTGCTCCACGAGGCTTATCCACAGGTCTATGAGCAACTCAAGCTTTTCTACCGTCAGGATCCCCTGGCCCGCCTGAGGCAACTTCAGGCTACGGATCCGGTCTATCAGGCTCATGCGTGAACACTTTCGGTTCGACTTTCGGTACGACTTTCGGTACATGGCGTCACCGGCGGAATATGCCTATAATCGCCGCCACTTTTTGGTCAACTAACGGGGGCAACGCCCAATGAGCTACAGCAAGATTCCGGCTGGCAAAGACCTGCCGAACGACATCTACGTCGCTATCGAGATTCCGGCCAACCACGCGCCGATCAAATACGAAATCGACAAAGACAGCGATTGCCTGTTCGTTGACCGTTTCATGGCCACCCCAATGTTCTACCCGGCCAACTACGGTTACATCCCGAACACCCTGGCTGACGACGGTGATCCCCTCGACGTGCTGGTCGTGACCCCTTACCCGGTTGCTCCTGGCTCCGTGATCCGCGCTCGTCCGGTCGGCATCCTGAACATGACCGACGACGGCGGCGGCGATGCCAAAGTCATCGCAGTTCCACACGACAAGCTGTCCCAGCTGTACGTTGACGTGAAGGAATACACCGACCTGCCAGCGCTGCTGATTCAACAGATCGAACACTTCTTCGCGAACTACAAGGATCTCGAGAAGGGCAAATGGGTGAAGATCGAAGGCTGGGACGGCGCCGATGCCGCTCGTGCCGCGATCACCAAGTCGGTTGCTGCCTACAAAGGCTAAGCCCGACGGTTTCAAGAAAAACCCCGGTCATCCGGGGTTTTTTGTGGGCGGCTGTAAAGCGTCACTTAAACGTACTGTTTAAGACGGGAGCTTTCGGTTTTTTCTTGTTTAATTTTCCCCAAGAGCGTCTTACATCCCGTCGTAAATTTCCCGCGAAATTTGAACGGCGCGTTTATTCAAAGCCCCGTATCACGCCAGTAGACTCGTGTTTATGAAAAAGAACACTAGCGGCCCCCGATTCAAAGCGCTCCTTGGAGCTGCGAACATCACGACCACAGGCTTCGCCGATTTCCTCAACACGGCCCCGCAGAATGTCCATAACTGGTACACCCGCGGCGTGCCCGCTCACTGCATGGAAGAAGTCGCCCGAAAACTGTCCGTCAACAGCGAATGGCTGAAAACGGGCGACGGCCCGCAGGACGCCAGGCACCTGCGCCTGCAAGACGAATCCGGCAATATCTTCGACGCCCAGGCCATTCGAGGCGTTTATACGGTCATTGAACCCACCGACATCGAACTCCCGCTCTACAAGGAAACCGCCACGGCCTTCGGCTCCGGCAAAACCCATGTCATCGAAGACCCGGGCCAAACCATCCGCCTGCCCCGCAGTCACCTCGACTCCCTGGACATCAACCACGCCGATGCCATCTGCGCCCACATGATCGGCAACAGCATGGCCGAGCGCATCGAAGACGGCTCGACCCTGGCGATTGACCGGGGGCTGACGCAAGTGGTGGATGGCGAGATCTACGCAATCGAGCATGACGGCATGTTGCGCATCAGGTACCTGCATCGAATGCCCGGCAACGCGCTGCGATTGCGCAGCCATAACCGCGCAGAACACCCGGACGAAATCTTCAGGGCCGCACAGATAGAAGAGCAGAACATCAGGGTACTGGGTTGGGTGTTCTGGTGGTCGACACTGAACAAACGCAGGCCACCGCTGCCGTTCCTGTAGTCACAGCCACTGGCGAAACCTGCGTTCGCCAGCCGCCACCTGTCATCGCGATAGCCACGCCTCGCACGCCGAGCTGGGAATTTTCCAAAAAAATCAGTATGCTGCGCCCCACATTTGCGCATCGACCCGCCAGGCGGCTCTGATCGCACCGACAAGGCAGATGATTTTCTCGCCGAGTCCCACAGCCGGACGCAAGATCCGGATGTACGTTTTGAAGGCTGGCACGGTTTACCAAAAATAAACCACGCCAGTCCCCGAGAAGCCGGCCACAAGCCGGCTTTTTAATTGTCCGAAGTAATCCGGAATCCTTTAGTAGCGGGCCTTCCAGAAGTTCGCTGCCATGACTGATCCGTGCCTGATGAACCTCCCAATCCATCGTCTTGTTTCAGCTGTTCAGCAATTCCAGGGCCAGGTCAAAGTCGTAGCGATCTGCCGCACGTGAGACTCGACGAAGGCGATTGGCCACTTGCGGATCGAGATCGATTTCACACAATTCACTCAGCAAGTCGACAGCGGCGGCGTCACTCTCCGCCAACAGATGCCTGAGTCTTGTGAGGTGCACTTGCACATTGATCGCTGTGTGTGGCCTTGACGGTTTCAATGCTGTGATCTTTTTGCCAACACCCTCCAACGCACCTAACACCGGCACCAGGCAGTGTTCGACTGCCAGCAGACTTGCCTGCACCTGATCGCGAGTCGCATCGCTCTGGCAGAGTCTTTCAAGTTCTCCGGCAGCCTGAGCCACTGCGATGGCTCCAATGTTTCCAGCAGTGCCACGCAGACTATGGGCCAGTCGAGCGGCAGCCGTAGGATCGGCGTCAGTTAACGCCGCCTGAAACTGATGGGTGAAGTCTGAGTTAGCTGCGTGAAATCCATTCAACAACCGCAGGTAGAGTTCTGCACGACCCATGCAGGTGGCCAGACCCGCCGCCTGGTCGATACCTTCCAGAAAAATTGGCAGGCCAGGGGTGTGCTGCACCGACTCCGTCTGTGTCTTTATCGACACCACCCGAGACCGACTGCCAGGTTTGATCCATTTCACAAGTGTCGCGAATATGTTGGCTACATTGAGTGGCTTGGCAATATGGTCGTTCATTCCGCTAGCCAGCGCACGTTCACGATCACCTACCATGGCATTGGCGGTCATGGCGATCACCGGCAATTCGGCATAGCGCAGCTGCTTGCGAATCCGTTCAGTGGCGGTATAGCCATCCATCACCGGCATCTGGCAGTCCATCAGTACACCATCGAAGTCAGAGTCGTGTTCCAGCAGATCGAGCGCCTGTTGACCATCAAAGGCCAGACATAACTCGATGCCCGCATCCTGTAACAGCTCACAGGCCAGCTCGCGGTTCGACTCATTGTCTTCCACCAGCAGCAAGCGTGCGCCAAACAGGCTAGCCGCATCGCTTTGAACATGACGTTGAACCGCACGCGTTTCGATCTGGGGTCCTTTGCCAAGAACACTGCCCAAAGCTTCCTGCAAAATGGAGGGGATCACTGGTTTGGTCAGCACCACCGGCAATTCGACACCCTGTGATTTGGCTTGCTCGCGCACCTCTTCGCGACCGAAAGCGGTGACCATTATCACCGATGGCGTTTGCGCCAGATTGGCTGCCCGCATCTGGCATATCGTTTCTACTCCATCCATGCCCGGCATACGCCAATCCATCAGCACCGAGTCATAGGGCAACTTCAGGCGTTCGGCTTCAAGCAGCATCGCCAACGCCTTACTGCCACTGTCGGCGACATCCACCTCGACGCCCAGACTTCTGGCCATACCGTAAAGAATGTCGCGGGCACTGGCGTTGTCGTCCACTATCAGGACGCGTATGCCATGCAGTTCCTCGAGGGGCAATACACGCTCGGACTGGACCTCACGCTGGCCCCCAAGGGCAACACTGAAATGAAAAGTGGAACCTTGCCCAATCCTGCTGTCCACCCAAATGCGCCCACCCATCAGCTCTACCAAACGCTTGGAGATAGCCAGGCCCAAACCTGTGCCGCCGTACTTGCGGGTGGTGGACGTATCGGCCTGACTGAAGGACTCGAACAGCCGCTCACACTGTTCGGCACTCATGCCGATGCCGGTATCGCGGACCCAGAAATGCAACTCCAGCCTGTCTCCATAGTCGTTGAGCAGTTCAGCGCCCAACACAATCTCGCCTGACTCGGTGAACTTGGCTGCGTTATTGCCGAGGTTGATCAGTACCTGCCCCAGGCGCAACGGATCACCGATCAGCGCGGTGGGTAGATCAATGGCCGTGTCGAACAACAGCTCCAGCCCCTTGTCTGCGGTGCACAGGCTGATCATGTTGGCGAAGTTTTCCAACACGTCTTCCAGGCGGAATGGGGTGACTTCAAGGCTCATCTTGTTTGCCTCGATCTTGGAAAAGTCGAGGATGTCGTTGATGATCACCAGCAAGTTCTCTGCCGCGCAGTGGACTTTCTCGATGTAGCCGCGCTGGCGACGATCCAGATCCGTGCGCAACGCCAGATGGCTCATGCCGATGATGGCATTCATCGGCGTACGGATTTCATGGCTCATTGTCGCCAGGAACGCACTCTTCACTTGGCTGGCCTGATCGGCTTGCTCCTTGGCCAGACTCAGCGCTTCGACGAGGCGCTGTCGGTCACTGATATCCAGCAGGCCGCCAATGATCCCGCAAACCTCTCCCTGGGCGTTGCGATAGGGATGAACCCAGTGGAAGACATGCCGGGTGATTTCGTTGACGTTTAGCAGTCGGTCGCTTTCCACGGCGCAGCCGCTACTCACAACCTGCTCGTAGTCGTACACGAGTTGACGTCGCTCTTCAGCGGGGATGGTGCGAATGGCACGGGTGTGCAGGCCGATGATCTGTTCTCTCGTCGCCTGGGTGAACTCCAGAAATTTGTCATTACAGCTCAGCAGGCTGCCATTGCTGTCGCGGACATAGATCGGGTGGGGGATGCCGTTGATGAGCGCCTGCTTGAACTCCAGTTGCTCAGCCAGTGCAGCTTTGGCCCGCTCCCGCAGTTGGATCTGTCGACGCAGGTGGAGGCTCCAGAGCAGGCATAGTGTCAAAAGCGCGATCGACGCGATGAATATCTGGATGAATGTCTGCTTGTGATGCTGCCAGGTCGTTTCCGTTTGTGCGGCATTGGTCCGCCAGCGCGTCGCAAGGGCGTTGATTTCGCTGGGAGGTACCAGTGGCAGGATCTTATCCAGCACTTCAATCAGTATGGGGTCGGGACTGGCGAAGGAAAGCCGGGCTTCAGGTGCGTCAGCCAACCCCTCGATTCTCAGGGTCGGCTTATTGAGGACATTGAGCAGATACTGGGCAGTCGTGATGCCGGCGACAGCAAAATCGGCATCGTCCGACTCTACAGCGAGCAAGGCATCGCGAAAGCTGTCGGTCTCGACTATTTGCAGCTCCGGATGGCGAGTGCGGAAGAACGCCTCCAGCGGATGACCGCCGAGCAACGCCAGGCGATTCCCGCTTTTTTTCGCGGCGCGAGTGCTGCTGATGTAGACATAGGCACCGACGGCGAAAGGTCGTGTGTAGTACAGGTTGGAGGCTTTGGCATCGGGTGAGCCGATGATCAGGTCGATTTTGCCCGAGGCCATGTTCGGGATCAGATCTTTCGCCTGCGCATGCCGGTTGATGGTGAAGTGCAAGCCGGCCTGCAATGAAATGATGTTGAGCAGGTCCGCTACCAGGCCGCTGAAGCGACCGTGCTCGTCATAGAAAGAGATGGGCGGAAGGTCCTCCACGGCGCCGAATACGAGCGAAGCATGCTGGGTAAGCCAGGTGGTTTGCTGTGGCGACAAATGAAGATCCGTATCAGATCCGAAGCTGATTCCGCCTGACCATCTGTGATTTATTTCATCGCGTCGGTCATCGGTTATGCCGGCCAGCACGCTGTTGATCGAATGCAACAGCAATGCATCATCCTCACGCACGGCGAAACTGATCCCACGAACGACTGGCATTTTGCGGGTCAGCGGACGCACATAGTTGTAATAGCTGCGATTGATGACGTACTCGGCACTCAGCGCGTTTCCAAAATAGAGGTCCAGATTCCCGAAAGCGACCGCTGCAATGGCTTGTTCGGTAGTGTCGAAAAAATGAAGGTTGGCGCCCGGGAAGTAGCGTTTCGCTTGCGCGGGTGAAAAATAACCGCGCTTCATCGATAGGTTAAGACCGTCGAACCGATCGAACCGGCGCAGTTCATTGGCACGATTGAAAAGTTGCGCAATGTCCGACAAATAGGGAGCACTGAGCTTGACGCTTCGATTAACTATTTTGTCTGGAACGATAGTACTCAGCATGTCCACCTGGTGTTGCTCCAGCGCATCAAGAGCGGAGGTCAGGCTGGGAAAACGCCGAACTTTAATCACAACGCCCAGGGTGTCTCTCAATATGCCGATATAGTCCGCGGAGACGCCTTCGTACGTATAGTCGGAAACCGTAATATCGATGGGGCGAAGGTCAGACTCGATCACGCCGACGACAATCTGCGGCCGGGTCTGCATGAAGTGCAAGGTCAGGGGGTCATTAATGGGCAGGCGATAGTGTGTTCTTGGCAGCAGGTCAAGTTCATCTGCCCCGACGACAGTACTGATAAGGGTTGCGAAACAAAGCAGAAGTTCGTAAAGGATTTTTTTCATCGCCGGCCTGTAGCTGAATGCCCAGGGTATGAAGGGGGGGCTGCATTGTCATTGAGCGCCACTTTCCCCGAAAGGCGATTTCGCCTGATCAGGGAACCCCTACATTGTTTTCAGTAATTCCATATAAGAAGCCGGTGCTACAGCGTTCGAGAGCAGCCCATTGCGGGCACGGCGCCATTCGCTTATTAGGCATTTCCCTACAAAGACTTCAGGAACGTCTGCCTCATATTGGATGTATTTTTATAAGACCCGCGTTTTACATGTGCAGGCATATCACTTCGCGCCCTTGTAGAGAAAGGGGCAGCCGCTGCCAGTTAGTTGTCCACACACTTCATTGTCGAAGACAACTAATCACCTGCAGTACGAACCTATATGACCCCACTCTTTCTTCTTACTCTCGACGTTTATCTGGCAAGCGCAAAATGGAACTCAAAAACATTCACGTCCTGGTGGTCGATGATATGGCGATTATGCGACTCGCCAATGTCGGCCAATTGCGATCGTTTGGCGTGACGAGCATCGATACGGTAAACAACGGCAAGGAAGCTTTGGACTATATCCGCAGCCGACGCTTGAAAGGCCTGCCTCTGGACCTCGTCTTGACGGATTGGAACATGCCGATCATGAGCGGGCTGGATTTGCTGTTGGCCGTGCGCAGCGACGCAAAACTGGCACACCTGCCACTCATCATGGTGACGGGGGAGTCTGACCGCGAGCAGATTGAGCAGGCTATTGCCGCCGGCGTTTCCGAACTGCTGCTCAAGCCTTACCTTCCGCAGGTATTGCGCGAAAAAATCGTCAGGGTGTTACTACGTGCGCGTAGCCTTGGCGATTCGGCAACCCCATCGATGCTCAATGATGTCCCCGTGTCTCCCGTGCCGGCCAAACGCGTGACCGGCAGTAACCGGCAACCCACCATTTTGGTGGTGGATGATGCCGTGAACAACCTGCGATTGATGTCAGAGCTGTTGGCCGATCATTACCGCGTACGCATTGCCCATAATGGTCAGAAGGCATTGAAGATGTGCACCTCGGACGAGCCGCCGGATCTGGTTCTGCTGGATGTCATGATGCCGGGCATGGATGGTTTTGAAGTCGCGCAACGCATGCGCGAACATCCCGTTAGTGATGAGATTCCCATCATTTTCGTCACGGCACTCGACGATCTGAAATCCCGGCATCGCGGGCTCGACCTGGGTGCGATGGACTTCGTCCGCAAGCCGGTTGATCCGAGTGAGCTGCTACTGCGGGTGCGTAATTTCATGCGGTACATCGTGCTGCACAAGCAGCGCCAGGCTCATTACGATGAAATGCTGAATGCAGCACGCCTGCGACAAGACATCGATCGCATGCTGCTGCATGACGTCAAAGGACCACTGGCCGGCGTTATCGGCCTGACGCAGCAGATGCTCGGCGGTCAACGCTTGAGCATCTCTCAAAATGACAAGTTGACCATGATCGAAGAAACAGTTGCGCAAGTACTCGGCACTATCGATCTGTCGGCAGAAATATTCAAAATCGAAACAGGACGCTATCAGCTACATCCACAACCCGTGCCGCTGGGCGAAATGTTGCACAAGGTCGCCAATCTGAATCGCGCGACTTTCAGCTCCAGAAAAATCACCCTCTCGGTCGATACTGATACTGGAGGAACCGATCAACCCATAGCGCAAGGCGATCCCAATCTGTGCTTTTCCGCGTTCCACAACCTGATGAAAAATGCCTGTGAGGCGGCACCGACTGGCAGCAAGGTCAGCATTACGCTTCACGATCGCACGCCTTTGGCTGTGACCATTGAAAACCAGGGCACGGTGCCGCCGGGTATGCGTGATCTGCTGTTCGTCAAGGGAGCCACCAGCAAGCGCGGTGGCAGTGGATTGGGGACCTATTCGGCCAAGTTGCTGATCGAAGCGCAAGGCGGATCCATTACCCTGGAAACGTTCGACGAAGACAACCGTACGGTCGTCAGTGTCACGCTGCCACGCTGAGTACTGCCCCTGGCGTGCCTTCGATAAGCCCGCTTCTTGATGCCTTAAAAAAACGCATTCGACTGACAACCGCTGCCCTTGCACTTCACGGATAACTGAACCCCTTCACCAGCGTCAACTCCCCCACCGCCCGCATCGGCACCAGAAACGTTTCCATCTTCTCGCTCGGCGTCCCCTCCTCGGTAATGACCGTCACTTGCGCCGTGGTCAATGGTTGAACCGCGTCTTCCTGCCCCTCTTCATCGCTGCGATACCCGCCGCCGAAGTAGTTCACGTACACCAGGTACTGCCCCTTGATCGGCGCCGGCATGGCGAAGATTTCCGGGCCGTAGCCGGTGGTGACGTCGACATCCAGGGCCGCGCCGTTGGGTGCGACGCGGTTGCCGTACCAGATGTGGGCGCCGTCGGGTGTGATCAGGTGCAAATCCAGGTCCGTGCCGTCGCTGTCCCAGGCCAGTAGCACGCGCAGTTTGGCCGGGGTGGCGCCACCACTGGCGTTGAGAAATTGCGTGCGGTGGCGTTGCTGGCCGTCGGGGCTGCGGACTTCGACGCTGTTGCTGCCGTTGGGAAAGGAGAACGGCCGGTCGAAGCGGCCGGCGGGATCGATTTTCAGGGGCATGCTGACGCCGTTGACGATCAGCCTGCCCGGCTCGTTGCTCTTGGGTGTGGTTTTGATTTGCCCGGCGATGCGCGCGGTGTTGGCCTGCCCTGCCGGGGTGTTGACCGATGAGGCCGGGTAGTTGACGGTCTGGCGGAAGCTCTCGCCTTCCCCTTCAGGTGCACCGGTGCGCCAACCGCCCGCGGGGGTGTCGAGCTTGACGTCTTGCGCCATCGTCGGCGGCAAAACCGACAACAAACAGAGCAGCAGCAAGACCTGTGGATAACGGCGTGTCATGGTCTATTCCAGCAAGAGGTGGCGGGCGAGCCCTTCGATGTAGGTTTCATCCTGGCCATTGGGGTGTGCTTCGAAGGCCAGGTGCAGGTATTCGTGGGTCAGGTCGAGACGGTCCTGCAACGACAACACGCCACGCACGTAAATACGTTGTCGCTCGCGATCCACGTAGGGTCGACCGAATGTCAGGCGGCAAACGGCGAACGTGCCGACCTCGTTGTAGCCGGTCTCGCTTTGCAGTTGCGCGCGCCAGCTGCGTCGTTGCCGCTGCAGCCAATCCTGCGCGGCGGGCAATGCCTCGCAGGACGCAACCGGATTGTCCCAGCGGCTGAGACTCGCGCGGGGGTAGGCGTGCAGCAGGATGGCGTCGTAACGCTGACCGGACCGGGCCTGTTCGACGGCTTGCTGCCAGGACAGTTTGTCCGGGCCCGGTTGGTCGGAGTGATACGTCACGGTGCTGCCGGCCAGCACCAGGTCGCTGGTCCATGCCGCGATATTGCGCGCCTGGGCGCTGGCCGGGCGTGGCGCAACCCGTTGCCGCTGGCTGCTGTCGTCGATGCTCAGACAGTCGCCATGGCGCGTGGCGTTTTGCAGCAGGTAGGTGCGGATGGCCACGGCCAGGGCCTTGGCGGCTTCGACGGGTTCGGGTGCGGCTTCGCGCTGAAGAACGCGGGCAACGTAGTCTTCGCGATCCAGCCGTGCGACAAGCCTGTTGTCGAGCAAAAACAGTTCGCCGTCGCTGTGGATATCAAGCTGATTGCCATTGGCGAATTCGACGCGGTAATCGCCTCGCAAAGGTCCGGACGCCACGGCGCGATCGCCTGACAACACACGGTCCAACGGATAACGGGAGAACAGGCTGACTTCAACGCAACGCTCCGCGTCGGTGGGCCACTGAACAGGCACGACCGTCGCCAAGGCCGTTGCATGATCCGCCAGAACCCGCTGACTGGTCCCCCGCCCACCGGACCAGATAGGCGTGCCATCCACCGTCCAGCCAGCGAATCCACCCTGGCGCGAGGCAGTGTCCCGATCCCCCATCCAACTCCAGGTTTTGACCCGCAAGCGGCTGCCCAGCTCGCCGACAACATTGCCACCGGCGGCGTTGAGCATCACATCGAGCAATACCCGCCGAGCCTGGTCCTGCGCCGGCATCAGTGCCAACACTCGCAACAACTCAGCGACGGAAACCCGGTTGGCGGGCTGCAATGATGGAAGATCCAGCAGCCACTGCGGCGCCTGTCGAGCCTGCCAATAGGTGCGCCAATCCGCACTGTCGATGCCCAATCGCGCAGGATCGAAATACAACCCGCAGGATTTCACCAGCGCCTGATCACGCTCGATCCTGCCACCGGCACTGCAGCAATACACCTCCTCCTTCGATTGCCCGCGACATTCATAGGCAGGTTCCTGTGCGCCGGTGTCCACCAGCCAGGCATAGACAAACAACTTCCACACACTGCCCAGTGGCGCCTGCAAGGTGTCCGGCAGCGGCTCGCGCGATAGCAGCTGCGTCCGGTTCAAAGTCAACAACTCCCCCTTGAAGGCCAGACGTAACGGTTCGTCCTGCGCCACGGTCAGCGCAGGAATCAGACACAGCAGCCAGCAGACCAGAAACCGATACATGTCAGTGGACCGTGACCTGACCCAGCGCCGGTTTCTGCTCCTGCGCCTGATGCTGTGGCGCGTACACCTGAGTGAAACGCACAGGCGGCAGGTTGAACTGGCCTTTCTGCGAGAAGCGCACCAGATGACGCAAACGCAGCTCGCCGCTCAGCGCATCCACCGGCACCGCATAGGCCAGTTGCCCCGGTTCGAAACGGGCCTTTTCCAGCGCCGTCGGCTCGGTGCCCGCCTTACCCATGAGCTTGATGCCCCAGGTAGTTCGCTCGACATCCGCCCCCGGTGGCAGCGGTACTTCGAGCATGCCATAGCGCAAGGGTTTGGCGGCTTTGCTGGTGAGGATCACTTCGTCCAGATACAGACTGTCGCTGGACAACGGCGTGTTGCCGACCGCCTCCAGCTTGAAGGTAAACGCTTCGTCACCCGGCACCAGCCGCGACAACCGACGAGTGATGATCAGCGCCATCGGATCGAGCGGTGGCTGCTGCGTCTGATAGCTCAAGACGGCACGCAGCGGACGCGCTTGCGTCCCGGTCAATGACAACAGGGCCGGCACCTGTGCACCTTGCCACTGCCAGTAAACCTCACCGGTCGCGCCCTGCGCCTGCTGCCAGTCATGACCCGGTTTCAATGCCACGGCGGGTGAGGCCTGTTCGATACTGCGTTGTAGCCAGATCAGCGCCAGCGCCCTTTCCAGGGTCGATTGCTGTGGCAACAGGCGTTGCAGCAGTGCCTGAGCATGTGCCTGATCGAAGGGTTGCAACGACAGATTCAGAGCCTCGGCAAACGGCTGGGAACTGACGGTCAAACGTTGCTGCGCATCGGCCAGTTGCCGATTGAATGTATCCGGCACAGTGACCTTTGCCTGCCTGGCCAACGAGGCCGTCAGGACCCGGGCAGCGGCTAGCCCCAACGCCGAGTCCGGATCACTCATGACAAGGCTGTCCTGGCCATCTTCCATCAGGTTCGCCGCATTGCCTTCGCCTGCGGTCGCCAGGTCGTCCATCAAGCCGCTGATCAGCGTATTGACCGGCAACTGCATCTGCCTGGCGAACGCCAGGATCAGCGCGCGTTGCAACAGCGGTGTGTCCTTGGCCTGTTTGGCGTACACCTCCAGCACCCGCTGCCAGTGCTCCGGCGGCAGACTCAGCTCCAGTACCCGGCTGGCGTGCCAGTCAGCGTAATAGGCGTAAGCCGTGAGGAAGGCATCCGGCTCGCCGTCCATGCCCCACCAGGTGAAACTCGCCGAAGGCCCGGCCATCTGCACCAGGCGCAAACGGCTGTTCTGCATGATCAGGCGCAAGCGATCGCGGATCTGGGGGTTCGAGGCAAGGGACGGATAAGCGATGCTCAGAGGCAGCAAACGACTGGCAGTCTGTTCGACTCCGCCATAGGGATAACTCAGTAGGTCATCAAGGGCCGAACGGAACAGGGCTTGCGGGCTGTCATCCAGACGCAGGCGTATGTCGGTCGCATCCGCCGGCAGGTTGAGAGGGGTGTCGCCACCGGCCACGTCCAGGCTTTGGCTTTGCGTGACTTGCCAACCATCGCCAATGGCACTCAAGCGTACCGCCAGGGCATCGGCCGTCTTGCCGTCCTGCACCAGTTCGGCGGACCACTCGCCGCTGGTCAGCGTGAGTGCCGGCAACGGGATGTAGTTGATACCGCTGTCGAGGGTGACCGGCAAACGCTGATCGCTACCCGCGTAATGGAAAACCAGCTCGGCCTTGACCGGGTCCTGGGCCTGATTGAAGGCAAACACACCCAGATCCGGTTTATCACCCGCTCGGAATCTGTTCGGCCCGCTCCACTTCAGGTACAGCGGTTTTTCCGAGCGCACGAACTGTTTCTTCTGGCCGACCTGACCATCATCGGCGATGGCTCGCGCGGTGATGCGCCAGCGGGTCAGGGAATCCGGCATCCTGAAGGTGAAACGGGTCTTGCCGTTGGCATCGGTCAACAACTCCGGTTGCCACGCAGCGGTGTCGACGTCTTCGCGGCGGGGTCGTTCCAGCACCTTCACGCCACGTTCGCTGCGGTTGGCCTTGCCCGGTGCGCCGGGGCTGCCGGGCAGCGCGACGTCGTAACTGATGAACGACAGACTGGCACTGGTGCGCACGTTGTTGCGGCGTGGATGGTAGAAGAACTGGTCGATGGTCGGCGCCACTTCCGGTTGCAGGGCGTAGACCATCTCATCGACCACACTGACCATCACATGGGCAGGGACCGGTTTACCGGCGAACTGCGTGGTCAGGTCCACCGATACCGTGTCGCCGGGTTGATAGGTGTTCTTGTCGGTGGCGATCACCACATCGATCTGCGGGGTGATCACCTTGATTCCGGCGTTCTGGAAACTGTACTGGCCGCCCTTGGTGTAGAGCACCGAGAACGTCAGGTTAGGCGTGAAGCTGTCCTTAACCGGAATGCGCGCGCGGTATTGGGTGTCGCTGATTTTCTCCATGCTCAGCCAGTCGCCACCCTTGGAAAGCAGCGCCGTCGCCTCGACCTTGTCGCGCTCCAGCGACAGCAGTGCATCGCTGACCGGCTCCGGGAACGTGATCAGCGCCAGTGCTTCGTCGCCGGCCTTGTATTCGGGTTTGTCGAGGACGATTTCCACGGTGCCGGGCACCGCTTTCACACCTTCACCGGTCACCGAATGCCCGGTCGCGCCGAGTGTTCGGCCGTGGTCATCCCTGAGTGTCAGGTTGTACGTACCCGGACGCTCGAAGGCCAGGGTGAAGCCTTTGTCAGTGGCGGCGAGCTTGCCCTCGCCAGTGCTCTGGTCTTCGAGGCGTACCCAGCCGTAACTGCTCGGCGTAACCGCTGCGACCTGCTCGTTTTCATTGGCATAGCTGAACGCAACCTTGTCGCCCACGGCGCTGAAGCGCTGCGGCGCACTCAAACGGAAATTCGCCGCGCCACGGTCGATGAGGATTTCCTTGGTGGTCTTCACCCGGTACGCCGCGCCATCGCTGGCGAACACCGTGAGCATGTAGCGACTGGGTTTTTCGGCAGCCGGCAGATCGAGGGTCGCGTTGCCCTTGGCATCGGTGGTCAGTTCGGTGCTGGTCAGCTCCACCGGGAATTGCCCGAGGTATTGCAGCTCGTTATCGACCATCGACAGTTGTTGGGCTCGCAGGCTCAGACTCACTTTGGCATTGGCCACCGGTTTGCCGTCCGGGTACAGCAACAGCAGATTACCCTTGACCGGCTCGCCGGTGCGGTAGTCCTGCTTGGCCAGGTTCAGTGCAATTTCGAAATGCGGCTTGATGTACTCGGCCACACGGAAGGCGCTGCTGTAGATCTGGTCCTTGTAACTGAAGCGCAGCTCATAGCCGCCGGCCACGGCGTTGTCGGGCAACTGGAAACGGCCTTGGGTGCCGGCCTTCGAATCGAGCTGCAGGTCCATCGATTGCAGCGCCGTGCCGGTGGCATCCAGCACGGTCAGGTTGACTTCGGCTGCGGCGGGCTGCACCGAATCCCGGGCATTCTTGAACTCGCGCCCGACAATTTTCAGCGACACCCAATCCCCCGGCCGATACAAGGGGCGGTCGGTGAAGGCATAAAGTTTGGTGTCGTAGATTTCGCTGTCGTAGTAGAAGTTTTCCGAGACAAAAACGCCGCCTTCCTCGTCTTCGCCTATCACGAACGAACGCTCAGGGCTCACATGTTTGAGTCGTAGCAAACCCTCTGCATCGGTGGCGCCGCTGCTCATCACACCCAGGCCATCGGTCCACAGCACATTGACCTTGGGCACCGAACTGCCTTCATGTTTGCGCGCCGCCCACACCAACAGTTCATCACCGGCGATCTTGCTGACGGCCACGGTGTTGGAGACGAAAACCATGGTGGTCGCGCGGTACTTGCCGATCAGGGCTTCCACCAGGTACAGCCCCGGTTTCAAGTGACCCAGGGGGATATAGACGTTGCCCGGTGCGACGCTGACGAATTCACTGGAAGAACCGGCCAGGTTCACGCCTTCAGGTGGCTGGATCGGCTTGGCTTGCCACAGCGGGTAGCGGAATTGACTGACCACCGGCAGGCCCGGAATCAACGCGAATTGCGGCTGCGCGTCATAGGGTGTCGGCGCGGCCATGGCGGCGCCCATCTTCAGCTCCGGCACCTCTTCGGTCACTTGCTTGCGCGACTCATAGGAGAACGCACGCTGCATCACGCGGCGGGATTTTCGATACCAGTTGTCCCACAAATAGGCCAGCGTGTTGGACAGGCCTTCGCCCTTGAACTGACCGTCGCTGACCACGCGGTGCAGGTTCTTCTGACGCTTGAGGAAGTCCAGCGGCTTGTCGATGCGATACACGCGAATGTCGGCACCACCGTAGGGTTCCATGCGCAAGCGACGGTAGTCGCGCCCTGGTGCTTCGAGACGCACCATCGCTTGTTCGTCGCTGGCGAAACTGCTGTCGGCCAACAGGAAAAAGCTTTCGCCGGCCACTGGCGTGTAGCCGCTCGGTTCGACGGTGTCTTCGGCGTCGGCGGAAAAAGGCAGCAGCAATACCAACAGCAGGGGCAGAAAACGCAGCATGCGGGCACCGGTCATTGGGAGAGAAAATTCAGTCGATAGACGCCGATGAAGTTGGGGTTGGCTGCGTCGGGTATCCATCGGGTGTCCTTCCATGTCATGAGTTGTTGCAGGCTTGCCGAACGCATACCGTTATCGGTGGGCGTGCTGGTGCCGGTGTGATAGGCGATATAACGGCCCATCCAGATCATCAGGTGCTGGTCGTCGCCCTGATCGAAAAACATCAGGTCACCGGGCCGGGCCTGCGACACGTCGCGGCCGACCAGGTGGCTGTTGAACTGGATCAATTTGATCGCATTGACGTACGGCCCGACCTTGCCGCCCCCCTGCTGCCATTGCCGGGCAAGGCCACGCTGGGCATCGCTCAGTTGCAATTCCGGCGGCAGGTAGCGGTTGGACAGGCCATTGCTGCGCAGCCATTTGTCGTCATGAACCTTCAAGGCTTCGTTGGCGGCAAAACGCACCAGCCCCGCACAATCCTGCTGATACCAGCGCGGGCTCGGGCCCTGGCTCAATTGTTCCTGGGCGATGCGCACAAACCAGGCGCGGAACACCTGGGATTGCTGCACATCCAGCGCCGGTGCTTCGATGGCAAACACCGGTCCTGCCAGCAGCAACGCCAGCAAGCCGAAGCGGCTGATCAATACGCTCACAGCGCTTTCCACTCCAGCGGCAGCCATTGCCAGTGCCCATCGGGCTCGCTGCCTTCGGGCAGGGTCAGGGCGTATTTGCCGTAACCGCCGAGCTTGCGCAGCTTGGGGATCAGATAGGTTTGCGCGGCGTTGTTGAATACCGGTTCCATGTCCTGAGGCAGGCTGTCGAGGGTTTCCTGTTGCATCAGTTGCGCGATGGAGTCGGGGCCGACATAGATCGGCATCAAGCGGTCTTTGGGCACCACTTCCGCCATCGGCGGGAAGCGCTTGTCGAGGGTGCCCAGGGCCTTGTCCACCAATTTGTCGTCAAGGGAAAACAGCAACGTTGCACCATGTCGGGCCAAGCTCACACGCATGAACGCCTTGCCGCTGATTTCGTCCGGCTGCTCGGCGTCAGCGGCCGCATACGGGCCGAAACTGGAACTGACCTGACGCAGCCACTGATGAGTGCCCTCCTCCTGCTTCTCGACCACCGGGAATACGTGTTCATCGACCTTGCTTTCATAGGCGCCAACCATCGAACCGAACAGCTTGCCCAGTTCACCGTCGAGCCTGGTGCTGTCCTTGTCCCTCAGGCTGGCCACCAGCAATGGCGTGTACAACCGCGAATCGGCGTACCAGCACAGACCCGCCGCACCGGCCATGTGCTCGGTCAGTGCCTGCGCGACGTCTTCTTGCGCGCCGAGTTTGACCAGCAGCGGTTTCTGTTGCCCGGCGGCCAGCGGCAACGCCACACAAGCACTGGCACCCATGGGCATGGCTTGCCAGATGGGCTTGAAATCGAAGTCCGGCTGCTCTTCCAGTTCATCCAACGCAAGGAAGCTGTGCCAACCCGCGTCGTCCATGTCGAAACGCAGGCCGGCGAAGTTCGGAATGAAACGCTGGTAACCCATGGCCAGCACGCTGGCGTTCACCGACAGGCGCTGCTTCACCTGCGGCGCGCGGGGTGGCAGGCCGAAGGCTTCGGGGAACAGTTTTTCGCCGTTGAGCAACGCAGCAATGGCCTGGGTCGACACGCCGCCCGGCTCCTCGACCGCGCCGCTTTGCGGGTCGTAGAGTTTGGCCGGGTTCGACAGCACCACCAGTTTGTCGCCATGGGAGGCGAACACCAGTGCCTTGCTCGCGTTGTAAGTGAGCCGATACAGCGCAACGTCTTCGGCGCCGACTTTCACGTCAGCGATTTTGCTCAGTTGCGAATCATCCAGCGCCACTTTCGCCAGGGGTTCGAGCACCTTGGCCAGGCCGCCGCGGTCCATCACCAGCAGGAAGTCCTTGAGCCGCCCATCCGCCCCACGCCACAGCGCCACATCGGCTGGCTGATCGAAAAGCTGCTCGATCAGGTTGTCCTGCAGTTTCAGGTCATGTTCGTAAATGATCCGCCGCAGACTGCCGATCAACCCGAGGCGATCGGCGTGGGTTTCGTAATAGAAGACGAAATCCTCGGTCAGGGTTTCCCTGAGGAATGGCACCGCCAGCAAATCCTTGGGCAATTGGCTCAAGGAGCGGGTTTCCAGCAAGCCATCCGGACGACTCATCCCCAGCTTTTGCGCCGCCAGTTGCGGTGCCGGGGCTTTGCTTTTGTGCATCAGCCAGCCCATGCCACCGGCCACGCCTGCTATCAGGCACAGCCCGGCCACAATTGCCGGCCAACGGCGGGACGGTTTGACACTCGGCGTGTCGGCCGGGGCTGCAGTGTTGTCACTCATGTTCGAAAACCCGATTCATCCGTGGTGCGGGATGCTTAATAGTTGAATGTCTTGACCAGCAGCAGATCGCCGATCGCGCGCAACGGCACGATGAAGGTCTCGCGCTTCTCGTCGACCGTGTTTTCGTTGATCACCAGATTGATCTGCGAGGTAATCACCTCGTTCTGGTTGCTGGCCTCATCGAAGTTATAGCCGCCGCTGCCGAAGTTGCCCCAGTAGTTCACGTAAACCAGATAGGTGCCATGCAACGGTGCAGTCATGGTGAACATCTCAGGGCCAGGACCGTCGACACCGTCCGGGTCCAGTCCACCGCCATTGGTCAGCGCCGTGTGGGCCCAGAACGCATGCTGGCCGTCGGGCGTAATGATGTGCAGGTCCAGTTCGGCCTTTGGATCGTCCCAGCCCAGCACCACGCGAATCCGCGCGGGGGTGCGCAGATCGTTGGCTTCATAGAATTGAACGCGCTTGAGCGACTGGCCTTCGGCGCTGCGCACTTCGACAGAGTTGGAACCGGCAGCGAACGCATAGGGCCGGACAAAGCGCCCTTGCTCGTCGGTGTACAGGTTCAAAGGATTGCCATTGACCGCCAGGGTGTGCGGCCCGCGCTGCGTGCCGAGGGCCTTGAGCCGGCCTTCAATCAGGGTGCGATTGCGTTGGATGCCGCGATCGATCGGTGGCGTTGGATAGGCGACCTGCGGGCTTTCGCTGCGGTCCAGCAAACCGTTGTAGCGCCAGCCACCCACCGGTTCCGACAGCTCGGCACTCGGCGCGGCCGGCACCGGCATGCAGACCAGCCCGATCAGCAACAATGGAATTGCACGCATGTAAATGCCTCCTGCCATGCCTGACGAAACCTTGCGCCCGATCCTCGGCGCTTTACAGCGGTCAACCCTGCGTTTCGTCTGAAAGACCCGTGACTATCGGGTCATCGATGGCGCGAAGGGTAGATGCTTGGCTCGTACCTCACAATCGCGAACCTCGGAAAATGGGGTGGGGATCACGCTCGTGGGTGGACAGTGAGCCGAATAAATGCCGTATTCGGCTCACAAAATGAGCCGAATAGACCGCCCATCGGCTGCCAAAGCAGCGCAAGCAAGCCGGAACCCAATCCGTAGTAGTTGAACGTGATACAAACAGCCCGCTCATTTGCCCATAAACCCCATGTCTGCTAGTGTCGCGCCGGTTTAACGTCAACCGGAAACCGCCGCCATGGCCCGCAAAAAAGCTGCACTGGATTTCGAACAATCCCTCGCTGACCTGCAAACGCTGGTAGAGCGTCTGGAGAATGGCGAATTGTCGCTGGAAGACTCGCTGACCGCTTTCGAGCAAGGCATCGGTCTGACCCGCGATTGCCAGGCAGCGCTGGCACAGGCCGAGCAGAAGGTTCAGGTGTTGCTCGAACGTGATGGCGAATTGGCCGAAGAACCCTTCGATGCGGATCAACCAGAATGATTGCAGCGTATTCGGCGACCAGCCAGGCCCGCGTCAATGCGGCCCTGGAAACCCTGTTCATCGCGCCCGGCCCGGAGCTGGCGCGTCTGTATGAAGCCATGCGCTACAGCGTGATGAACGGTGGCAAGCGCGTGCGCCCATTGCTCGTCTACGCCGCCTGCGAAGCGTTGGGCGGCAAGGCCGAGCAAGCCAACGGCGCGGCCTGCGCGGTGGAGCTGATCCATGCCTACTCGCTGGTGCACGACGATTTGCCGGCCATGGACGACGACGATCTGCGTCGCGGCCAGCCGACCACCCACAAGAAATTCGATGAAGCCTGCGCGATCCTCGCCGGTGACGGTTTGCAGAGCCTGGCCTTCAGCGTCCTGCTCGACCCGCGCCTGAGCGATGCCGACGCGCAGATTCGCCTGCAAATGGTCAGTGCGCTGGCACAGGCCGCAGGTCCGGCGGGCATGGTCGGTGGCCAAGCCATCGACCTCGGCTCGGTCGGCCTGAAACTCGATCAGAAAGCGCTGGAAAACATGCACAGGCACAAAACCGGTGCGTTGATCGAAGTCAGTGTCAAACTCGGCGCGCTGGCCAGTGGCCTTGCCGAGAAGGACGAACTCAAATCCCTGCAGACTTATGCACAGGCCATCGGCCTGGCTTTCCAGGTGCAGGACGATATTCTCGACGTCGAAAGCGACACCGAAACCCTCGGCAAGCGCCAGGGCGCCGATATTGCCCGCGACAAGCCGACCTATCCGGCCCTGCTCGGTCTGGACGCCGCCAAGGTTTACGCCCTGGAGCTGCGCGATCAGGCCCTGCATGCGCTGCGACCGTTTGACGCGGCCGCCGAACCCTTGCGCGAGCTGGCCCGTTACATCGTCGAACGCCGTAGCTGACAGCGAATCGGTCAAAAAGGACCTACGCGTGGGCAGGGGGCGATGCATCAGGTAAACTGCCGCATCTTTTATACCTATAACGATTCTCGCCTGATGCCCACGACGTTTCATGAGATTCCCCGAAAGCGCCCGACCACGCCTCTGCTCGACCGTGCCAACACGCCGGACGGCCTGCGTCGGTTAGGCGAAGCCGAGCTGGAAACCCTGGCCGATGAGTTGCGCCTGGAATTGCTCTACACGGTCGGTCAGACCGGTGGGCATTTCGGTGCCGGCCTGGGCGTGATCGAGCTGACCATCGCGTTGCATTACGTTTTCGACACACCGGACGACCGGTTGGTGTGGGACGTGGGTCATCAGGCCTATCCGCACAAGATCCTCACCGGTCGCCGCCAGCGCATGGGCACCCTGCGCCAGAAGGACGGTATTGCGGCGTTCCCGCGCCGGTCCGAGAGCGAATACGACACCTTCGGCGTCGGCCACTCCAGCACCTCGATCAGTGCCGCGCTGGGCATGGCGATTGCCGCCCGCCTGCAGAAAAGCGATCGCAAGGCGATCGCCGTGATCGGCGACGGTGCCCTGACCGCCGGCATGGCTTTCGAAGCGCTGAACCATGCGCCGGAAGTGGACGCCAACATGCTGGTGATCCTCAACGACAACGACATGTCGATTTCGCGCAACGTCGGTGGCTTGTCCAACTATCTGGCGAAGATCCTTTCCAGCCGCACCTATGCGAGCATGCGCGAAGGCAGCAAAAAAGTGCTGTCACGCCTGCCCGGTGCCTGGGAGATCGCCCGTCGGACCGAAGAATACGCCAAGGGCATGCTGGTTCCCGGCACCCTGTTCGAAGAGCTGGGCTGGAACTACATCGGCCCGATCGATGGGCACGACCTGCCAACCCTGATCGCGACCTTGCGCAACATGCGCGATCTCAAAGGCCCGCAATTCCTCCACGTGGTCACCAAGAAGGGCAAGGGCTTCGCTCCGGCGGAAGTCGACCCGATCGGTTACCACGCGATCACCAAGCTCGAACCTGTGGATGCCCCGGCCGCCGCGCCGAAAAAGGCCAGTGGACCGAAGTATTCCGGTGTGTTCGGTGAATGGCTGTGCGACATGGCCGCCACCGATCCACGCCTGGTCGGCATTACCCCAGCGATGAAGGAAGGCTCCGACCTGGTGGCCTTCAGCGAGCGTTTCCCGCTGCGTTATTTCGACGTGGCGATTGCCGAGCAACACGCCGTGACCCTCGCAGCCGGCATGGCCTGCGAAGGCGCCAAACCGGTGGTGGCGATCTACTCGACGTTCCTGCAACGCGGCTACGACCAACTGGTTCACGATGTGGCGGTGCAGAACCTCGACGTGCTGTTCGCCATCGACCGGGCCGGCCTGGTGGGCGAAGACGGCCCGACCCACGCCGGCAGCTTCGACCTGTCGTTCCTGCGCTGCATCCCCGGCATGGTGGTGATGACGCCGAGCGACGAAAACGAGCTGCGCAAAATGCTCACGACCGGCCATCTGTATGAAGGCCCGGCGGCGGTGCGCTACCCGCGCGGCAGTGGCCCGAACGCAACCATCGAGAAAACCCTGGAGCCGATCGAAATCGGCAAGGGCGTGGTTCGCCGCCAGGGCAGCAAAGTCGCCCTGCTGGTGTTCGGTGTGCAGCTGGCGGAGGCACTGAAAGTCGCCGACAAGCTGGACGCCACCGTGGTCGATATGCGCTTCGTCAAACCCCTCGACGAAGCGCTGGTCCGTGAAATCGCCGCCAGCCACGAGTTGCTGGTCACCGTCGAAGAAAACGCGATCATGGGCGGCGCAGGCAGCGCGGTCAGCGAGTTCCTCGCCCGGGAAAACACCCTCAAGCCCGTGCTGCACCTGGGCTTGCCGGATATCTACGTCGAACACGCCAAGCCTGCGCAAATGCTGGCCGAATGCGGGCTGGACGAAGCCGGCATCGAAGCGGCGGTGCGCGAGCGCCTGCAACTGCTCAACATTTAACGCCCGCCCCTGTGGGAGCGAGCTTGCTCGCGATAGCGGACTGACAGTCAACATTTTCTGTGACTGAAAGGCCCCCATCGCGAGCAGGCTCGCTCCCACAGTGCATTTCAGCGTCTATCGAATATGTATTTGCCTCAAAGCACCAACGGACTGTCAATGAAGTTCTCCCGCCTCGCCCTGCCCTTGTTTCTGTTGCCAACTGCAAACGCCTGCGCCGACACCTTCGAACGCGATCAAGCCCTGAAACTGCCCGACGTCTTGATCAGCGCCAACCGTCAAGTCGAAGCCCGCAACGACAGCAGTGCCGCCAATACCGTATTTACCCGCGAAGACATCGATCGCCTGCAACCTGACAGCGTGACGGATCTGCTGCGCCGGGTGCCGGGGGTTCAGATTGCACAGACCGGCGGTCGCGGCAGCTTACCGGGGGTCTACATTCGCGGCACACAGTCGGCACAAAGCCTGGTACTGGTGGACGGTCAACGGATCGGCAACTCGACCTCCGGCGACAGCAACCTGCAGCACATCAATATCGAACAGGTGGAGCGCGTGGAAGTGCTGCGCGGTTCGCGCTCGGTGATTTATGGCAGCGATGCGATCGGCGGCGTGATCCAGATCTTCACCCGCCGCAGCAGCGAACCCGGCCTGCGACCACAGATGCATGTGGGTTTCGGCAGCAACCAGACTTGGGAGCGCAGCCTCGGTTTGTCCGGTGGCGATGAGCAGACTCGTTTCAACCTCGGCACCAGCCTGGACGAAACCGCCGGGATCAATCGCACCCACGAGTCGTACCCCAGCGATGGCGATCACGATGCGTATCGCAACCAGTCATTCAGCCTGAGCCTCAGCCACGCCCTCAGTGACGACATCGAAATCGGCGCCAACCTGCTCGATAACCGTGGCAAAAGCGAGTTCGACAATCCGTTCGGCCGCTTTGACCCCAGTACATTCGAGTCTGTCCAGCAGCAGCCCTATAGCGAATTCGATGTCAGCAGTGTCAGCAGCTACGTCGATGCACGGGTCAATGACCTGTGGAAAACCCGGGTGGAATTCGGCCACAGCGAAAACCGCGAGAAGACCCTGGACAAGCTCAGCGATGAACGCAGCGTGTTCAACACCTACCGCGACTCGCTGAGCTGGCAGAACGACCTGACACTCGATGAGCAAAACAGCGTGCTGCTCGGTGGCGACTGGTATGAAGACCGGGTCAACAGCAGCACGGCTTTCGACGAAGACAGTCGCTGGAACCGGGCGGCGTTCGTTCAGCATCACTTCCAGAGCGAAAGCTTCTCGACCGAACTGGGCCTGCGCCACGACGAGAACCAGCAATTCGGTAGCCAGAATACCTGGAGCGGTACCTTTACTCTGCCGCTGAACCCGGACAACGATGTGTTGCTGACCTACAGCGAAGGTTTCCGCGCACCGACCTTCAATGACTTGTACTACCCGGACTTCAGCAACCCGGACCTCAAGCCTGAAACCTCGAAAAGCTATGAGTTGCAATGGCGCAGCCAGTTGACCGCAGACAGTCGCCTGGAAGCCTCGCTGTACCGCACCGACCTGGAAGACGCGATCATTTTCGGCAGCAACTCACGGCCGGAGAACGTTGCCTCGGCACGGATCAACGGCTTTGAAGCCGCGCTCAAGCAGGAACTGTTCGGTTGGCAGAGCAACCTGGGCGTGGCGATCATCGACCCGCGCGACCGCGAAACCGGGCATACCCTGGCCCGCCGCGCACGACGCACCTTGAGCTGGGACCTGGACCGCCAGTTCGACCGATTGGGCGTAGGCGCCAGCTGGCAAGCGGTCAGCAGCAGCTATGACGACCTGAACAATCAACAGTCGTTGGGCGGCTATGCCTTGCTGGGACTACGCAGCAGTTGGGCGCTCGATCGTGAAATCACCCTGGAGATGAAGGTGGATAACCTGCTGGACAAGGATTACAGCCGGGTGCTGTACAGCCATGAAGGCAATCAGTATGGCTATCGCGAGGAAGGTCGGGCGTTCATGTTCGGGGTGACCTGGACGCCGGAGATCTGATCGGATTTCTACGCTGACCGGACTGACCTCTTCGCGGGCAAACCCCGCACGCACCCTATTCGTAGGAGCTAGGCTTGCCGGCGAAGGCGTTTTCGAAGGCACCGCGCGATGCCAGACCGCCTTCGCGGGCAAGCCTCGCTCCTACAGAAAAAATACGCCTCGATCTCAACGGTCAGGCGCGATCGAATGGCACAACCGGGCCGTCGCTTCGATCATCTGCCCGCTCGGCCGCTCCAGCCCCTTGTCTGTCACCAGCAGCAACTGCCCCTGCCGCACCGCGGCCACCTGCGGCCACGCTTTCCAGGCGTCGAGTTGCGTCTGTTCACCGGCCAGGATGACTTCGGGATTACGCTGCAGTACCGCTTCCACACTGACTTGCGGTGCTGGCAGTGTCAGGTCGGCAAACACGTTACGCGCACCGCAGACCTCAAGTGCATCGCTGATGATCTGCCCGCCGCCCACGGTGAACAGCGGCTTGTCCCAGACCTGATAGAACACCGGCAACGGCTGATTGCGTCGATAGCGCTCACGCAGCGTTTTCAGCCGCTGCCGCAGATCAGTGGCGAATACAGCGCCGCGCTCGGGGCGTCCGAGTTGTAGGGCAATCGCCTCGATCTGGACGATGAGTTGCTCAAGGTCATGGGGTTCGGCCACGTAAGTCGGGATGTTCAAGCGCTTGAGCTGTTCACGCTGGGCCGGACCGACGCTGCCGGGCCAGAGCAATAGCAAATCGGGTTTCAGGCTGAGCAGCCGCTCCATATCCAGTTGGCCATAGCGACCGACGGAAGGCAGGCCCTTGAGTTCGGCAGGACGTTCACCGGCATCCAGCACCCCCACCAGCAGGTCGGCCGAATCCAGCTCAACGACGATTTCAGACAGGGATGGCGCGAGACTGATCACTCGCGGGGCGGCCCACAGCGGACCGCCGATGACCAGCAGTAGAACAACCAGCCAGAGTTGGCGCATCAACCCAGTTGACGCGGTATACGGTAGAGATAGAACAAGACTGCAGTCGACAACGCCAGCAACATCAGCGGCACGGCTTCGAGGCCGACAAACACCGCCAGCGCGCCAATCCACGCCGGCAGGCAAGCTGCCAGGAATGCCACGCGCCGCCTGGCCGCCAGGTTAATCCAGGCCGCCGGCTCTTCAGGGGTATCAAGGGCTTTCTGGGTGGCGATCAACGCATGTTTGTAGCCACCGAAGAATTTCAGGCTGACAAACATCGAGGCGACGCCGGCAATGAACAATGGCATCGCCAGCACCGGCAGGATGGCCTCCGACTGGCCGAACACGCCATTGATGACAAACAGCGGCAGCAAGGCCAGCGCCAGGTATTGCCACCAGTTGACCGACAGCCGCCGCCGTACCTGGCCGCGGGTCACGCCCGGTCGACCTCGCCCTGATGCTCGTTGCCCATCATGTGGTCGAGCTTGCTGGCCTTGGTCGCCAGGTAGAGTTTGTTGTGCGGGTTGTGCCCGGTGTGCAGCGGAACGCGCTCGGCGACCACGATACCCATGTCGGTCAAGGCTTTGACCTTGCGTGGATTGTTGGTCATCAGGCGCAGGGATTTCACGCCCAGATGCTCCAGCATCGGCAGGCACATGGCGTAGTCACGCTGGTCGGCTGCAAAGCCCAGGCGTTCGTTGGCCTCAACGGTGTCGGCACCGCCGTCCTGCAATTCATAGGCACGGATCTTGTTCAGCAGGCCAATGCCACGGCCTTCCTGGCGCAAGTACAGCAACACGCCACGACCTTCACGGGCGATGGCCTGCAACGCGGCCTCAAGTTGCGAGCCGCAGTCGCAACGCTGGCTGAACAAGGCATCTCCCGTCAGGCATTCGGAGTGCAACCGGCCGAGTACCGGGGCACCGTCGGCGATCTCACCCAGGCTCAGCACAACGTGCTCGCGGCCGGTGGCTTCGTCGAGAAAGCCGTGCATGGTGAATTGCGCAAAAGGCGTTGGCAGCTTGGAAGCGGCGACAAAAACGACAGGCACCGGTGTGCTCCTGATCTAAAAGTCCGAGATTCGCAGGCCGGCATTGTAACAGCAGGTTCCTACAGACGCTTAGGCTGAATTATGGGCGATAACGATCAAAAAGTTTGATATCTGACCAGACACCGCCGCCCTTGTGGGAGCGAGCCTGCTCGCGATGGCGGACTTCCAGTCGACGAATAGACGTCCGAATGACCGCTATCGCGAGCAGGCTCGCTCCCACAGGTCAGTTCGTGTCAAACGGATAAGGCTGTTTCCAGCGCTCGAAAATCGGCTTCAGCTCGCCGCTTTTGACCAGTTGCTCCATGCGCTGATCGAACAACGCCATCAGCGTGCGAGCCTCGGGGGTCTTGGCAAAACACAGGTACAGCGGCAATTCGGCGATATGGGTACGGCGCAGCTGGGAGGGATCCCTGGCCCGGTTTTGGACGTATTCGACTTCAGTCAACGCATCGATGTAGAAGTCGGCACGGTTGTGGGTCAGCATCGACACGATGCCGGTACGCCGAATGACTTCGTCGTAGCGGCGCACATTGGGCAGGTAATCCTGGAAATCGTAGCCGCGGACCCAGGCCAGTCGAAAATTACCCAGGGTTTGCGGGGTCGGAACCGGGCTGGAGGCCAACCCCAGGGCATAGATGTGATCGGTATCGAAATTCCAGCGCGGGTAGAGCAGTTCGTCCGACTCGTCACGATAGGAGCCGACGCAGGCATCCACCTCCCCGCGTTGGGCCAGGCCCATGGAACGTACGTAGGGTTCGGTGCGGATGTCCAGTTTGACGCCCACCGGCTCGAAGACCTGCCGCAGCACATCCCAGCCCAGCCCGTGGCCATCAGCGGCGGTGTAGTCTTCCCACTCCTCACTGGCCAGGTGAATCACGGACGGCGTCGTGGCTTCGACCGCTTGGGCCAATGAGCACATCAAGGTGAATGCCAGCACCAGCAAACCGCTTCGAGCCATCCCTAGTTCTCCTGCTTTGCGTCCCCTGCGGTCAGGCGAAAATCCTTACCAGCCCCTGCATCGCCAACCAGGCAAACACGCCTGCCAATATGTCATCGAGCATGATCCCGACACCACCGTGTACATGCCGGTCGATCCAGCGAATCGGCCACGGCTTGAGAATATCGAAGAAGCGAAACATCAGGAATCCCGCCAGCAACCACTGCCAGCCATCCGGCACCAGCCACAGGGTGATCCACATGCCCACCATCTCGTCCCAGACGATGCCTTCGTGGTCATGCACGCGCAAATCGTCGGCGACCTTGCCGCACAACCAGAAGCCGAACAGCATGGTGATGCCCAGCATCAGCCAGTAGCCCCAGTCGGGCAACATTTGCCATAACGGGATAAAGGGTAGCGCAACTAACGAACCCCAGGTGCCCGGGGCCTTCGGCAAGGTGCCCGAGCCGAAGCCGAACGCCAGGAAATGCCACGGATTACGCCAGACCGACGGCGGAACGTTTTGCGCCGGGACCTGTTTGGGGTGATCTGTCACGGTGTCTCCCGAAAATGTTGATAACCCCGGGTTTGCGGGGTGATGTCTTGCCCATCGGCATCGAGCAGCGTCACACCCTGCCCGTGCCCGACCCGTCCGATCACCTGTATCGGCCAGCCGTCGGCCAGCAACGCAGGCAACTCGATGGACGGCAAGGTGAACGCCAGTACGTAATCGTCGCCACCACTGAGCGCGGCTTTTTGCGCGCCTGAGCGGCCGAGAAAAGCCACCAGTGCGTTCGACAACGGCAGCCGCTCGCAGTCGACCTGCAGGCTGACGTTCGACGCCAGGGCAATGTGCCCGCAATCGGCGAGCAGGCCATCGGAGATATCCAGCGCCGCCGTTGCCTTGCCGCGCAGCGCCATCCCCAGGCCAAGCTGTGGTTGCGGCGACCAGTAATGCGCCAACAACGGGTCGGCGATGACGGCATCGGCAATGCACTGGCCAAGTACCAGCGGCAATGCCCCGGCCGCATTGCCCAGATCACCACCCACGCACAGCAGGTCGCCCGGCTGCGCGCCGCTGCGGGTCAGCGCCTGGCCGGTCGGCACCCGGCCGAATACGGTCATGGTCAGGCTCAACGGCCCACGGGTGGTATCGCCGCCCACCAGCGCCACGCCACAGCTTTGCGCCATGCGGTTCAAACCCTGGGCATAGGCTTTCAACCAATCGGGGGTGACCGCTGGCAATGTCAGGGCAAGGGTAAAGGCGACGGGGGTGGCGCCCATGGCAGCCAGGTCGCTGACGGCAACGGCCAGCGAGCGCTGCCCGAGCAGAAACGGGTCGCAGGGGTCGGAAAAATGCACACCGGCCACGAGGGTGTCGGTGGAAATCGCCAACTGCTCCCCGGGAGGAACAGCCAGCAAGGCGCAGTCATCGCCAATCCCGAGGGCAACGCCTTCGCCGCCCTGCGCACAAGGCGCGGCGGCGAAGAAATTGCGGATCAGTTCAAACTCGCCCATGGCGCCGCAAGCGGTTCAAGCGCCGATCAGCGCTTGAACGCCTTCACTTCAGCTTCACGCAAACGCGGAGCCAGCTTGTCGAGCACACCGTTGACGAACTTGTGACCGTCGGTGGAACCGAAGACCTTGGCCAGTTCGATACCTTCGTTGATCACAACGCGGTAAGGCACATCGACACGCTTGAGCAGTTCCCAGGTGGACAGGCGCAAAACCGCCAGTTCAACCGGATCGAGCTCTTCGATAGCCAGGTCCAGGCACGGCACCAGCGCGTTGTCGATTTCAGTGCGGTTGGCCGGAACCCCGTGCAGGATTTCACGGAAGTACGCGCCATCGACATCGGTGAAATCGTTATCGACCCGAAACTGCGCTTCGATCTCGTTCAGCGACTGCCTGGCCATGTGCCATTGGTACAGTGCCTGAGTCGCGAGCTGGCGGGCTTCGCGACGCTTGGCGCTTTTCGATGGCTTGCCGGCGTCCGCAGGCTTTGGATCGCGCGGGTTGAAACGATCGCTTTCGTCGCTAATCACTT